>USSJ01000023.1 GCA_900557285.1 uncultured Clostridia bacterium
CAATACAAAATTACTGCCGTAATAACCGTGCACCGTCATGTACCCGTCCATGCCGATGGAAACGTTTCGCATTACCATCAGGAAAACAAATACGGCCGACAAAAGCGTTGCCCCGATCGCTTTGACCCAAACGCGCAGATTGATCTTGTCCGAAAGAAAAAATATGCCGAAATACCAAAGCAACGAACAGCCGCCGAATGAAAAACCGCAGATCAGCCAGAATCTGAAATCTGCCATTACGATCGGAAGGACGGCAAGGCGCAGCAAATATTCGGGTATAAACAAAAGCACGGCGGATGCAAACGGCAAAACAGACGCCAGCACACCGGCAACAAACAAAACCGCATAGACAGCGCTGATTACGGGAATGAACAAAAGGTTCAGCACAAAACTGATCGCGGAAATATACCCGAAAAAGTCTATGAGCACCGGAAACGTGCAAATTTGCGCAGACAACGCCGTTCCCAACGCAAAAGCCAATTTTCGCGGCATGTGCGGGATACGCGCAAAACTGCGGGATAAATGCGCGCCCAGGACGATGATTCCACCCGCGGCCGACACGGACAATAAAAATCCGACCGAGAACAAATACACGGGATTGATCGCCAGTACTGCCAGGGCCGCAATGCTCACAGAATTCAAACGATCGTACTGCACGCCCTTGAACTTCATCGCCATCATGACCACGCACATAACGAGCGCACGCACCGAAGACGGCGAAAAACTGCACACTCCGGCATAAAACACGAGCCCCGCCGTAATCAGAAGAAAACTTAGCCATGGTTTCAGGCGCAGTTTTTTAAACAGCACCGAAAGCAGAAAATAAACGATCCCTATATGCAATCCAGATACGGCAAAAATATGCGCAACGCCGCCGTAACGGAAATTCTGCAGAACGTCCTCATCCATAAAGCCTGCGTTTCCCGTCAGCATGGCATACGTCAATGCCGCAGACGAATCATCCATGCCCGAAAACACCACTTCGCGGATATGTTCCCCGACAAGCCCGAATACATCCGGCGCTTCCTGCCCGACAGTCAGAAATGAGTCCGCCTCCGCAAATGCAAAATAACGCACCCTGTCCAGAATCGCCGAAGTGTTGATATGACCATATGCCCACGTTTCATACGTCGTCACTTCCGTATTGAAAATGGCACGAGTCCCGAGCGCAAGTTCCGTCCCTCCGCCGTATATGTAAATACGGATGCGATAATCCGTCCGAACAATCTCACCCGTTTCACCGCTCACCAGCGTCACATCCCCGAGTGTGTAAACTACCGAATCGCTCGTTTCCGCGATCTCCTTTACAACCCCTTCGACATAACATTCCCCGGACACAGCACCCGCTGTCTCAAAATCGGCAATGCGCACCGCAAGCGCCAGACCGCCGATTGAAAAGATCACGCACGCCGCCACCGCACAGGCAAGAAAAACGCCCGCAATCCTCCGACCTTTCTTTTTCAAAATAAAGATAAATCCGACAAGCGCAGGCAATATAATCAAATTGATCAGAAATGCATAAAAACCAAACAGATAACAGCACAATATCCCGGCCGCAAAACTCAACGCAAATAAAAGAAAAGGACGAAAATTTATAACTCTCAGTCCGTAAAACAAAAGATGATCGTCCACCCTTTTGAACTTGATCACTCTTTCTTCTTTTCTTCGTTTCATAAAATCAAATACAAAACATATTCGCCGTCGACAAGGACCGCATCCGTCATGCGCACGCGCGCATTGCAATCAAACCCGGACGGAATCTCCTGCACCCCCGCAACCGAAAACAATTCCCCGTACGTGGCGCCGTATTCCAACGTATACCTGCCCGGAGCCGAAACATTCTCTCCCTGCACAATCACGTCAAACGTGCCGTCAAAAGAAAACTCCGCTTCTTCCTTCTGAAAAACCGCATTTGCCTTCGGCTCGGCGACGGACGGCAGAACCGCCGCCGCCAAAACCGCGATCAGACAAATGATCAGCAAGATATCTGTGAATAACCCTTTCATCTCTCAATACAGACTGATCCTGTCCGAAATCGAACGCACAAATACCGAACGTTCCACTCCGAGATTGACACACTCTCCGATAAACTCTGTCAGCTTATCGCTGGGCCTTGTTATTTTCAATTCTGCACAGACAAGCGCCGTCAATTCATCCGCATACAGGCTCACCTTGTTCTCCAAAAGCCCTTTGATCAGCGCAATGATCTCGTACGGCGTGAAATCATCTTCCGATTTTCGGATCGGATCTCCCTGTTCCACCCGATAAAAATCATAATCAAGACATTTATCCGTCTTCCGCAGATATGTTTTGCCGCACAGCATTTCACTCTTTAACCCGCATGACTTGATAAGGTTTGCGATCCGCTCTTCCACTTTTTGCCCGTATTTCTGTATACCCAAAGATGAGAGACATCTCTTCATCAGGAATTTATCGGAGATCGGTTCTTCCGCCGCCGAAATTGCTTTCAGCCTTGCAAGAATCTCGCCGTCGTTTTCGCCGCCGGTAACGTATTGCGACATGTTCTGCGCCTGCTCCAGCTTCGCGAACCGATAATTTTTCTTGTACTTGGATAAATAGTCGCGCCCGGTCTTCTCCGTTCCCGTCAGACGATCCAAAATTTCCTTGATTTTTTTGATCTCCCGCTTCGGATTGTTGATAAAATTGATCGTAAACAAGCGCACAACATTCCAGTTGTTCATCTTCAGCGTCTGTATCTGCAAAATATTTCTGTCTTTTGCGCTGGAATGAAATGCCGTCGTCCCGTCGCAGATGATCGCCAGAATAAACCGCTTTTTGTTCTTCGGATCCACCACCGCGCAGTCGATTTTGAACTCGGATACGCCGACATCATACCGACACTCATACCCGTACGTCTTCAGTTCCTGCGCTACATATTTTCCGATCCCGCTCTGCGCGCTCTTGAGTTCATCCGAACTGATCGCCAGCGACGTCTTTCCCTTTTCCGCAAATTCAAGGAACGCTTTCAATCCCGCAACGCCCTTGCTGTTCGTCTTTGCAAGATTGATCATCGCCGACGTCATGGACGAAAATACGATCATCTCTTCGCGCGCACGCGACACCGCGACATTCAAACGTCTCCAGCCACCCGTCTGGTTCAGCGGTCCGAAATTGAGCGCCACTCTGCCGCTTCGATCCGGCCCGTAACAAACGGAAAACAAAATAACGTCGCGCTCGTCGCCCTGTACGTTCTCCAGATTCTTGATGAACAGCGGTTCTTCCCGCTCGTATGCCGCATCTTCCAGTTTGTTGCGCACAAGCGCATCCGAAAGCCGCCTTTCGATATAATCCTGCTGCGCCGTACTGAACGTCACGACACCGATGCTCGAACGGCTGAGCTTCGGATCCTTGAGCCTGCGCACCACTTCTTCCACAAGCGCTTCCGCTTCCGCTTTGTTGCGCTTTGTAAACCCTCTGTCATAAATCCCGTCCGGCACCAATGCGAGCCGAACTTTGCTTTCCAATGCGTCCGGCGAAGGGAATGTGCAGAGCTTTCCGCCGTAATACATGATGTTCGAAAACGCGATCAGGCTTTCATGCTTGCTCCGATAATGCCAATTCAGATGTTTCTCAGGCATACTGAGTGCAAGGCAATCATCCAGAATGCTTTCCAGATCTTCCGTATCCAGATTCTCTTCATCCACATAACCGGAACTGAAAAAGGACGTCGGCGGTAATTGTTTCGGGTCACCGACAATGACCGCATTTTTCGCCCGCGCCAGCGCGCCAATCGCTTCGCTCGTCGGCAGCTGCGACGCTTCGTCAAATACCACCAGGTCAAAGAGATCGGGCTCGGCTTTGAGATATTGCGCCACCGTGATCGGACTCATTAAAACACAGGGCGCAAGCCGCGCAAAAAGCTCCGGTATCTCCGCAATAAACTCCTTGACCGTCATACCGCGCATATTGCTCTTGACAATGCGCTGGAACGCCAAAACTTCCAGACTCAGCCCGCCTTCCGTCGATGTCGTGGGAAGATTGGAGATCAGTTTGTTGCGGATGTGCGCCTTGGACAGTTTGGCAAACTGTTCGTCCAGGACACGGAACTGCTCGATCTTCTCTTCCAGAACAGCGGCGGAGAATTTGGAAAGCACAGGGTCTGCCCCGATGTTCGTTTCCACAAAATTGCGGTATACGTTCTTGCGGAAACTCTCTAAAATATTTTCCGACGTCACCGCACCCGATTCCAGCGAATCGGTTACAAAACTCAACCCCTCGCTGTCCAGCTGCGCCGATATCTTCTTGAACAGGCACCACGCCGCAAGCATATCAATGTTGTCGATCAGAGCACCCGCTTTCACATTGAAATAATCCAGCACATCTTCATCCGAACAGCGCTCGGTGTCTGCGCGGATCACGTCGCAGAAATTATCCTTCGCGATGCGGAAACTCTGCAAAGACTGCTTTAATCCGTCCAGAATGGGCGCCGCATATCCGCCCGAAGCCGATTTTACGCAAACACTGTTAAAACTGTCGGCATTGTAATCCATGAACACGCCTTCCGCAAGCGCATGCATCTGCTTGAGCGCTTCCATGAATTCGTCGCGCCTCTTAAAACTGATCTTCCCGCCGCGATCGGAAAAATTCTGCACCAGCGAAGTATTGTCCCGTACCAATTTCAGATCTTCAT
Organism: uncultured Clostridia bacterium; assembly: GCA_900557285.1. Classification (GTDB taxonomy): domain Bacteria; phylum Bacillota; class Clostridia; order Christensenellales; family Borkfalkiaceae; genus Borkfalkia. The sequence continues at coordinate 4,652 of USSJ01000023.1, forward strand.
AGATCTGCGCCACGATCCCAATGTATTTCGTTTCCTCCGACGGAGCAAGTTTGACCGCCGCACTCCTGCGCAGCCGCTTGACAAGCGTGGACAAAACTTTCGAACTTTTATAATTCTCTCCCCAGTTGTCCAACTCCTGCTCGATCACGGCCGGATCGCAATCGATATCGATCAGAGTCTTGAAATTCTTGAAATAATTTCCGAGCAGGCGGTCCAACCTGCGGTTCGCATTGAAAAACACGTAAAACTCGTTTTCATCGCAATGGAAATATTTGTCCAGCGCCCCGCTCCGCAAAAGATCGATCAGCTGCAGCAGAGTCTGCATCTTTTTCTCCGTAAAAGCGCTAACCCTCTGCCGATAAAAATCAAGAAACAGGCTCAGATAGTTTTTAACGTGCTTGATCTCCGCGATCAGCACTTCCGAAGAATAATAAACCTGGTTCCGAAGATCCGGATCATAATCGGTCAGATTCACGTTTTCAAAGGGCGAACGATGAACTCCGCCGCACTGCTTCGCCGCCGCCGAGACCTCGATCAAAAGGTTTTCATACGTATCCAGCTTCTCTTTGGTCAGACTGTCGTAAAACGTGCTTTCGATGTCCAAAACGTCGGGCGCGCCCTTATTTTTGAGATATATGAGGATCGCCTCGTACACGGAAACGCCCAAACGGCGCTTTTTATGCAGCGCCATGATCGGCTCGTTCAGCGTCTTGCGGACTTCTTCGATCTGTTCGCTCTTGGATGCAAAATCAGGATCATCCTGCTCCGCCGCTAGCGCCAGCGTATTTTCCAGCCCGCGGAGCAACGCAGGTTTATCCAGCTTCGCCGAATGAAGTTCCAGACAAAAATCCCCCAGCCCGATCGAATCCAGCCTCTTTTTGACGACAGACAGCGCTGCCTGCTTTTCCGCCACAAACAAAACGCGCTTCCCCTGGTTCAGACAGTTGGCTATAATGTTCGTGATCGTCTGGCTCTTGCCCGTTCCCGGAGGCCCGTGCAATACAAACGTCGCACCTGCCGCCGCCTCCGCGATCGCTTCAAATTGCGAACAATCCGCCATCAGCGGCGTCAGAACCTCCGACGGCGCATAATCATCCTCCGCCTTGTCCTCAAATACATTGTCCGCCAGCTCCATCCTGTTATCGAGCAGAGATTTCACCAGTGCGTTCTTGCGGAATTTATCAATATTCTTCCGCACGTCGTTCCACATCGCAAACCGCGCAAATGAAAAGTTGGCAAGATATACTTCGTCCAATACCTCCCAGCCTTTCATGTTCAAGATCTCCATCCGCACCATCGCCATGATCTCCGATACGCGGATACCCGATGAAATGTTGTCCAATCCGCGGATATCGATCTTGAACTCGCGCAGTAAAAATTCCAGCAATGTGCTGTTGATCTGCATATTTTCTTCCGCAAACGCAACGGAATACCCCTTCCCGCCTTTGCTGCGCGTTATGCGGACAGGACACAGCACCAGCGGCGCATACCGCGGTTCGCTGCCCTGCGATTCATACCACTTCAGAAAACCGAATGCAAGGAACAATACGTTCGCACCCGCTTCTTCTTCCGCCGTCTTCGCTTTCTTGATCAAATAGCGCAAGACATCCGCCACCGCCTCGCGCTCCGAATAGGTGCGCAGACGATGATTTTTCAATTCCACACTCAATAGTTCCGCCAACATCGAAAGACTGCCCGACGCAGGGAAATAATCCGACGCCGTCATCACGCCCCGCACGTCCGCCGTCTTTTCCATCAGGAAAAATTCCTCGCCGCCCGCCAGACTTTCATACGTTTCGTTGATATCTGCCGACAGAATATGCAATGTGTTTTTCTCGGGACGGAAATTCAGAAGGGTATTCTTCAGCGATAAATCCAGCAACCGACGTTCCCATTGTTTGTTTCGCGTCACTTTTCCGTCATAGGAAAGCTTTCGCGCCCCCGAAAGCGATTCGGGCGCCGCGTTGATATCCGTCTCATTCTCGCCCAAAAGCTCATATCCCTTGATCCCGCGCACTTTCAGCGGCAGCGAAGCGATCCGCGCCAGCCTGCAGCGCTTGACATCCACCACCGTGTCAAAATAATTGCTTTCCAGCTTCTGCAAATAATGCTTTTCCGCGGCCGTATAATTGACATTCTTTCCCGCAAAAACGTCTTCCACGTCGAACATGCTGACGTTGTTGATGCCGTCCGACAAATATTTCTGCAGCAATACGGTATCGTCGCTGACACTGTCCGAAAAACAATTGTCGTACAGCCAGACACCGCAACTGACACTCTTTTCACCGATCGTCAACACAGGATGCAATCCAGCACATTCAAAACAGGAAGCCAAAAACAGCGCAAGTTCAAACGATGTGCAGACTTTATTCTTTAAAATCACGGTGATATCGCCGACGGGTACCGGAGAATCATAATTATATTCCGCCGCCGATTTTTCGATCGACTGGCGCTTTACCACCGCAAAAATAGCCGCTGCCATCTGGCGGATCTTATTCTTATCCCCCTCCTGGTACCCGCGCCATTCACAGCTGACACCCCATTTCTGCAACTGAGGCACGGCTTCATTCAGAACGCGCAGACATTCCGCTACCTTCGGGCGCACAAAACAGGACAAAAGCTCAGCATTGCCCGCTCTTCCGCTCCAATAATCGAACGGCAATACGGTCAGCTCCACGCTTTCTTCCGCCAATACGTCTTTCCCGTGCAGTACCGCCACCCTTATCTTGATCTGCGCCAGTTCCGAAAGCTCTGTCAAATACAGCGGCGAAACTATATTCGCTGCCGAAATCTCCACCGTGCTTTCAAACGGCACATTTTCCAGATGTTTATTGAACGGCAGCAGAAAACCTTCCGCACAGTCGATCTGCACATCCAGATCTTCGATCGTCTCCGAACCGGAATTGGATACCTGCAACGCCGTAAAAAGAGGTACGCGGTTAAAATAATCGGCATAACCGTAAAACTGCTGCGCACGGACGCTTAAAGCCACACTTTCCCGTAACATAGTCTTTGCTGATTTCTTTCCTGCCATATTCCCTCCGAATCCTTTCCGCAAGCCGCCCAAAAAATTTAATTTCAGACAGGACTCTGCCGTTTTTTTTCATTTTTATTATACAACAATTCCGCGATTTTAGCAAGCGCTGGACTTATTTTCGGGCATATTCCCTCAACAAATATACGGCATGATTTATTGCCGTTTCCGCCCCCTTTCATACAGGGCGGGCGGAAGCCCGTTCCGCTTCCGCCCGCCCTGTATATCCTTTTCCCTATTGCAGGGAATCCACAATTTCCAATATACTCTGATAACTGTCCGCCGTATGATCCGGGCAGGCACCCGCCGCATTCTTCCCCTTCGGATTAAACCAGATACTTTCGATCCCCGACGCGTTCGCCCCTTTGATATCCGACGTAAGCGAATCGCCGATCACAAGACAATCTTCCTTTTTTGCACCCGCCGCCGCAAGAACAAATTCAAAAAAACGCACATCCGGTTTCGCATACCCGATTTCATCCGACACGAATACCCCGTCAAAAAATCCGCTAAGCCCCAGCGATTCCAATCGCCCGTACTGCGCCGCAGGCGTTCCGTTCGTGATCAGATATACCCGCCCGCGCCGTTTCAGCTCCCGCATAAATTCCGCCGCTCCCGGCAGCAGATATCCCGTGCGGCAAAGTTTGCTAAAATACAAAGCGTTCGCTTCTCCCGCGTCCGCCCCGCTGTGCAATCTCGCAAAAAAACGGGAAAAACGTGCCGTCATCAAATCTTTCTTGCATATCTCGCCGCGTTCGTATTCGCGCCAGAGGCCGTCATTGATCTCTTTAAAATCGCCGTAATGCTCTGCCGCCTGCCTTTCCCCGAGTTCGTTCATCGCCGCCCGAAAACTTTCCTCGGAAGATCGTATAAAATCCAGCACCGTTTCGTCGGCATCCAGCAAAAAATTATTCTTCATCCTTTTCTCCGCTCTTCTCGTCCCGAATGATCGCCAGCTCTTTCAGCGCACGCGTATAGGCGATATACTTTTCGTTGACCGTCATATCCGCATCCGCCACCGCCACACAGGTAAATTCCAATCCCTTCGATTCATAAACCGTCATCAGATTGATCCTGCTTTTCGAAATCTTGTTCGTCCGCCCCGGTATATTGTAACTTTTGCGGCTGTATTTTTCCAGCGCTTCCTCCGAAACAATGATCGCTTTCAAGCCCTTCTTTTCCCGGAAAAAACCGCTGATGCCGCGAACCCCGACATATTGCACGGGCGGCCCGTCAAACCCGATCGACTGCATTCCGATTTTCAGTTTCTCGGATACAAATTCCACGATCTGATTGGTGTTCCGATAGTTCTGGTTCAATTCATATTTCTGCCCCGCTCCGACCGATTTCCAGTCATGCAGGCCGCGGTATCCCGTGATATTCTGCGCAAGATCCCCGTACACGTTGAACGCCGCATCCTCATTGAAAAAATGCAGCAGGCGATACTCGTTTTCCGAAATATCCTGCCCTTCATCCACAAAAACAAGCCCATAGCGAGGCTTTAACTGTCTGCCAAGCAGCGCAAAGATCAGGCAAAGCGTATACGGATCGCTCCGCTGCAAACCCTTGCCGATCCCGTATTTGTTTTTCGTTTTGCGGACGATCTCTTTATAAAACAGCCTCGCCAGTTCTATATGCGTGCCGCATTTTCCGATTTTAACAAAATAATCGTTTCCTTTCAGGATCTCAAACAATTCGCAGAAATTTCCGAACAGCGTTTCGATCTCCTGCACATTCTCCGAAATCCCGTCGATTTCCGTTAAAAGTTCCGCTCTGCGCGCAATCCTTTCCGCATACGTTTCCACTTCCACCCCGCCGCGGTTTATCTTATACCTGCGAAGATCGTTCATCTCCTTTGCAACTGTCTCGCGCAGACGCGCAAGATCTTCCGCGGCACCCGAAGTAACTTTCCCGTATGCCCGCACGATAAACGATCCCGCCCTGTAAAAGGAGAGTACACGATTGTAAAAATAACTGTAATTTCTGATTTTTTCGCTCTTCAGATCGCTCGAAAAAAATTCTTCCGCCGCCGTCACTTCGTTCATCAGCTCGCGGAAAGGCTTCGTATAATACAATCCGCCTTCCGCTTTCTCTTTGATCTCTCCCAACACGGCACGACGGACACGCACGCTCGCATTTTTGATCGCATTGTACAGTTCCAGCTGTCTGCGGCAATTTTCCGCCACCGTACCGATAAATTCCGCGCACTCCTCGCTGAGAAACATCCCCACGATCCCGCTGTATATTTTTGTCAGCTTGCTCTGTACATCTTTATAAAATTTGGCTCTGTCACAACAAATGGTTGATTTTTGACGAGAAATAGCGTATAATAATAG
>USSJ01000024.1 GCA_900557285.1 uncultured Clostridia bacterium
GAACAGGCGCATGCCCGTAAACGCCATGACCATATTGTATTTATCGCAAGCCTCGATCACCAGATCGTCGCGAACCGATCCGCCCGGCTGCGCCACGTACGAAACTCCGCTCTTTTTCGCGCGCTCGATGTTGTCCGAGAACGGGAAAAATGCGTCGCTTCCCAACGACACGCCCGTGATCTTCGAAAGATATGCCTTCTGCTCTTCTTTCGTAAACGGTTCCGGACGTACCGCAAAATATTTTTTCCAGACATCGTCGCCCAACACGTCTTCACATTCGTCCGAAAGATAAATGTCGATGATGTTGTTCTTATCCGGTCTGCCTATACCATCCGCAAACTGCAAATTGAGCACCTTGTCGCTCTGGCGCAAATGCCACAGATCTGCCTTGTTGCCCGCAAGACGCGTGCAATGAATACGCGATTGCTGCCCTGCACCGACACCGATCGCCTGCCCGTCCGCCGCAAAACAAACCGAATTCGACTGCGTGTATTTGAGTGTGATCAATGATATGATCAGATCCGTTACCGCTTCCTCCGGCAAAGTCTTATTCTTCGTCACTATGTTCTTGAGAAGATCTGCATTGATTTTGAACTCGTTTCTGCCTTGCTCAAACGTGACACCGTAAACCTGTTTATGTTCGATCGGATCAGGTTTATAATCCTTATCGATTTTGACAATATTATATCCGCCCTTGCGCTTCGCTTTGAGAATTTCCAAAGCTTTTGCCGTATAACCGGGCGCTATGATTCCGTCCGACACTTCGCGAGAAATGATCTTTGCAGTCACCTCGTCGCACTCATCCGAAAGAGCGATCCAGTCGCCGAACGATGACATTCTGTCCGTTCCTCTTGCCCGCGCATACGCGCATGCCAAAGGCGAATCGTCCAGTCCCTCGATATCGTCAACGAAACAAGATTTTTTCAGTCGGTCGGAAAGTTTCTTGCCGACCGAAGCACTCGTAGGACTGACGTGCTTGAACGAAGTCGCCGCTACCTGGCCCGTGCTTTCCTTGATCTCTTTCACCAGCTGCCAGCTGTTGAAAGCATCCAGAAAGTTGATGTACCCGGGTTTGCCGTTCAGAATCTCGATCGGCAGATCGTTCCCGTTCTCCATAAAAATACGCGACGGCTTCTGATTCGGGTTGCAGCCGTATTTCAACTGAAATTCTTTCATCGCTCTTTCTCCTTATTTATTCTTGTTTACAAGTACTTTTTCATACTTGCCGCTCGCAAGATCCGTATAGCGCACATACAGAGAGATCTTGTTATTTTCGTTCAGATTATTCCATAACGTATCCGCAAACTCGTGAATATCATCCGGAATCTGAACCCGCTCGGGCTCTCCCGTGAACGTAGGGATCGGATTTCCGTCGCAGTTATACGTATGGATAAAATGTCCCAGCCCGTTTTGCGGTGCATACGAGAATGTATAGCGGTTGCAAGCGCTGCCCGCCGCATCCGCACTCTTTAAAATGCTCAGTTTGTATGTAAAATCATTGTCAGCAAAATTTAAAATTCCGCTGATACGCGGCGTGAAATTCGGGGCATCCGGTTCAAAACAGCGCGTATCCAATGCCTCTTCGAACGTCTTCCCGCTCATCAGATAATCGTACACCGTGTCCGTCTGATCGCCGTTGGTCACGATCACGCTACTGTTTGCCTTGCGTACCGGAGAATAAATGATCAGAGAAGGATCTTCCACTTTGCTCGCATCAAAAGGATAGATCGTGATTTCGTCCCCTTCTTCTTTGAACACACGGTTGCGGCTGTTCTCGCTCCTGCCCATGATGAAATACGCAAAAACCGCTTTCTTGCCGTCCTTGCTTTTGCCGATCACGATGCCGCGCCCCACATAACTGTTATCCTTGATCAATTCGCCGATATCCGAAACAGAATATATATCCATTGTTTTACCCCACCGATTTTTTATTTTTCACGCTGCCGCGTGCGTTTGCCTTGTCCCTGCCGCTTATACAATTTCCGAAGGTTTGAATCCGTTTACTCAAGGATCCTGACTTTCCTTCCGTCCTTCACAACTTTTCCCGTCGTCAAAAGCCGCACCGCTTCCGGAAGCGCCCTGTGCTCTTCCTCCAGAATACGCGCCTGTAATGTTTCCGGCGTATCGTCTTGCGCAACCGCAACCGCTCTCTGCAGTAAAATCGCACCGCTGTCGTAATGTTCGTCCACGAAATGCACGGTCAGCCCCGATATCTTTACCCCGTACTCGATCGCAGCCTTATGTACGTTCAATCCGTAATATCCTTTCCCGCAAAAGGACGGGATCAGGGACGGATGAATGTTGATGATACGATCGGGATAGGCGCGGATCAGATTTTCCGGAACCATCGAAAGATATCCCGCCAGCACGATATAATCCACGCCGCGCGCCTGTAATTCCGCGATCAGCTTTTTGCCCATCGACTCCGCATCCGAAAAATCTTTCCTGCTGCAGACGATGCTCTCGATATGATGTTTGTTTGCCCGCTCGATCGCGTATATTCCCGGCTTAGACGCAACAAGGAGAGAGATCTCGCAAAAGTTCTCTCTCTCGTTCGCATCGATGACGGACTGGAAATCGCTGCCTGAACCGCTCGCAAAAACCGCTATCCGTTTCACTTGATGATTACCCCTTTGCCTTTGACCGTCTCGCCGATCAAATACGCCTTTTCGCCCGTGGATTCCAGCACGCGGATCGTTTCGTCCGCATCTTTCTTGTCCACACAAACGACCATTCCGATACCCATATTAAACGTGTTATAGATCTGCTCGTCCGTCGTTTCCGATTTTTCGCGCATGATGCGGAAAATTTCCGGAAGCGGATAGGAATCTTTGCGGATCTCACATCCGATCCCTTCGGGGAAAATGCGCGGAATATTTTCAATGAATCCGCCGCCCGTAATGTGCGCGATCCCCTTCACCTTCACTTTGGTGATCAGATTCAGAATGCTCTTTACATAAATTTTCGTCGGCGTCAGAAGAATATTGAGTACCTTATCTTTCAGACGGTCGTCATAACGATCCAGATCGTGTGAATGCAGATTGTCCCCGAACAGTTTGCGCACAAGCGAATATCCGTTGGAATGGATCCCGCTCGAAGCAAGCCCGATCAGGACATCCCCCGCTTTGATCTCCTTGCCGTTGATTATATCTTTCTTGTCAACGATCCCTACGGCAAATCCAGCTATATCGTATTCCCCGTCCGGATAGAATCCGGGCATTTCCGCCGTTTCTCCGCCGATCAGCGCACAGCCCGACTGACGGCAGCCTTCCGCGACGCCCGAAACAACCGTCGCAACCGTTTCCGGCGACAATTTTCCCGTCGCAAAATAGTCCAGGAAAAACAGCGGCTTCGCACCCTGGCAAACAATGTCGTTCACACACATCGCCACCGCATCGATACCGATCGTGTCGTGCTTGTTCGCAAGAAACGCATATTTGAGCTTCGTGCCGACGCCGTCTGTCCCGGCTACCAAAACCGGTTCGCTCATCTTCTCGCCCGCAATCGAATAAAACCCGCCGAAAGAACCGATGTCGCCCAGTACGTTCCCGTTGAACGTCGTCTGTACATGCTTCTTCATCAGCTCTACCGCTTTATAACCCCGCTCTACGTCCACTCCGCTGTCCTTATAGGATATAGCCATAACCTCTCTCCTTAATTATCATTCAAATTTGTGTTTGTCCGCTTCGTAATCATCCATCGGATACGGATATCCTGCATCAAAACATCCCGTACAGAAATCCAGTTTCGCCGTCCTGCACGTTTCCTTCAGCTCTTCCACCGTCAGATAATGCAGCGAATCCGCTCCTATATACTCGCAGATCTCTTCCACGCTCTTGTTCGCCCCCGCAAGCTGGGAATACGACTGCATATCGATCCCCAGATAACAAGGATGCTTCACAACGGGCGAACAGATCATCATATGTACCTCTTTCGCCCCGGCGTCGCGCAGCATCTTAACGATCTTGCGGCTCGTCGTTCCGCGTACGATCGAATCGTCGATGATGATCAGCTTCTTCCCGCTGATATTCGCCCGCAGAGCGTTCATCTTCACGCTCACTGAGTTCTCGCGCATACTCTGGTCCGGCTGGATAAACGTGCGCCCCACATACCGGTTCTTCGCCAATGCTTCCACGTACGGTATTCCGGATACCTCCGAATAACCGCGCGCCGCCACGACCGCCGAATCCGGCACCCCGCTCACGATGTCCGCCTTGATCGGATAATGCTTTGCCAGGATCTTGCCCGCTTCCTTGCGCGCTTCGTATACGCTGCACCCGTCTATAATGCTGTCAGGCCGCGCAAAATATACATACTCGAATATGCACGCCGCCGTACGCTTTTCCCGTTCCAGAAAATAGGAATGCATTCCGCTCGAATCCACAACCAGCACTTCGCCCGGCTTTATGTCCCGCACGACCGTACCGCCCACTGCGTCGATCGCGCATGTTTCGCTCGCCACGATCACATCGTCCAGGCTCTTGCCCATCACAAGCGGACGTATCCCGTACGGATCGCGCACCGCGATCAGCTTGTCCGACGTCATCACCACAAGCGAAAATGAGCCTTTAAAGCGGTTCCCCGCTTCCAGAACTCCCTTCACGATGTCTCCGTCACTGTATTTATTGATCAGAAGCGCCATAACTTCCGAATCAATGCTCGTCTGAAATACCGCATCGCCGCGGATCAGCTCCTCGCGAAGCTGCTTCGTATTCGTAAGATTCCCGTTGTGCGCCAGCGCCATCCTGCCGCATTTGCCCGTAAATACGATCGGCTGAGCATTCAACAGAGAACTCGCTCCCGTCGTGGAATACCGCACGTGCCCGATGGCAATGTCACCCTCCGGCAATGTGTCCAGATTCCCGTTCGCAAATACTTCGGGAACCAGTCCCATTCCCTTGAAATACCGTATTTTATCCGCGTACGCCACCGCGATCCCGCTCGACTCCTGCCCGCGATGCTGCAATGCGTACAATCCGTAATAAACAGTATGCGCCACATCCCGCGTTTCCGTACTGTACACGCCAAACACACCGCATTCTTCATGCATACCGTCAAACGGCAATTTTCCGTCCCGAAGATACATTCTTCTCTTCTCCGTCTTACTTTTTGGTCAGGCGGGCAAACACTTCTTTGTATGCGTCTTCCACGCCGCCCATATCCCTTCTGAAACGGTCTTTGTCCAGTTTTTCTCCCGTCGTCATATCCCAGAAACGGCAGGTGTCCGGTGAAATTTCATCCGCCAAAATGATCTGTCCCTTAAAACGGCCAAACTCCAGCTTGAAATCGATCAGATTGATGTTCAGCGTCTTGAAAAACTCTTTCATCACTTCATTGACTTTCAGCGCCATGTTCTTGATCGTCTGGATCTCTTCCGGCGTCGCAAGCTCCATCGCAAGCGCCTGCGAATCATTGATCAGAGGATCGCCCAAATCATCGTTCTTATAACTGAATTCCAATACGGTTACGGGAAGCTTGGTCCCTTCCGGTACGCCGTAACGCTTGGAAAAACTGCCCGCCGCCGTATTGCGGATGATCACTTCCAGCGGTACGATCTTGACCTTCTTCACCGCCGTCTCACGATCGGAAAGCTCTTCCACATAGTGCGTCGGAATTCCGTGCTGCTCCATGATGCGAAACATCATGTTGCTCATTTTATTATTGATCACGCCTTTCCCCGCGATCGTTCCCTTCTTCAGTCCGTTGAACGCGGTCGCGTCATCTTTATAATCGACAATGACAATATCGGGATCGTCCGTCGCAAAAACCTTCTTCGCTTTTCCTTCATACAGCTGTTCAAGTTTTTTCATATCAATTTATCCTCCAGATAATTTTAACTATTTAAATTCGCTTTGTCTCAGTTCACAGAGTCTTTAATTCTTCCTGCAAAGCGGCATCGTCCGCCTCGATCTTTTCCGCCATCGATTTTTTGAATTGCTTCAGTTTCTCCGCTATTTCCGGATACTTCACGCCCAGAATCTGCAGCGCCAGAAGCCCTGCGTTTTCGCCGCCGTTGACGCCTACCGTCGCCACGGGAATCCCCGAAGGCATCTGCACGATCGAAAGCAGGCTGTCCAAACCTCCCATCATATCCGTTTTGACGGGAAGCCCGATCACAGGCAGCACCGTGTAGGCCGCCATGACGCCGCCCAGATGCGCCGCCTTCCCCGCCGCACAGATGATCGCTTCTATGCCGTTCTTCTCCGCATCCTTCGCAAACCGATGCGCTTCGTCGGGAGTACGATGCGCCGAAATCACCCGCACCTCCGTCTCGACACCGAATTTTTTCAGAACCGCAACCGCCGGTTTTACCACCGGAAAATCCGACTTGCTGCCCATTATGATCGCAACCTTTGCCATATTCCAACCTCCTGCGGCCTTGCCGCAAAATTTTTTTCGATTAAAAGACGATAACCCTGCACATACTCTCTGCAAGGAGTTTATCATGTTTTTACTGTATATCTTATTCGGCGCTTACCTTCTGGCCGTCAACGTCTACGCCTTTATGCTCGTAAAAAACCAGAAAAAGATTTATGAAGAACGCGGCGAACATTCCCCTAACAAAAATTCAAAACTGCTAATCGCAGGTTTCCTCGGCGGCGCCATCGCCGCTTACGCCGCTCTCTTTATTCTCAAATTCAAAACCGACAACGTCCTGCTGATGATCCTGCTGCCCGTCCTTTCCGTGCTGAATATTTATCTGATCGTCCTGCTCTTTCGCAATTCTTTCTTTATTCCCGTCTGAAAAAGCAAAAGACAGGAGGAAAACGGTGTGTATACTGACACCGGTCGCCAACCTGCCTTACGGTTTTGTTTGAGGTAGAATTATCTCTTGCACTGCGGACAGGTACACTGCGCCGGCACTCATCCCCTTCGTCGGCTCCTGTGTACGCAAACCACAATCGGTTGCGATTTTCCCGTTCGGATCTCTCAACATATGGTTTTCCTCTGCTTCCGTGCAAAACATTACGCAACGCTCTTTCTGCGTTTTGATCTTATCTACAGTATACCATAAAACGCCGTTTTTCGAAACTGTTTGACGCCACTTTTTCAAAAATATTTTTTACGGAACACCTTCTTGCCGTAAAAAAACCACCCGCTTTCAAACGGGTGTTTTCTTTCATCATTTTTTGTTTGTTTCGTCCGTTTTTTCACAACTTTCCTGCAGAAGATCTCTTATCTGTGCCAAAAGCGATTCCACCGTTTCCGCAGGCGCCTGCGGCTGTGCAGCCTGCGCTTGTTCTGCCTGCGCCGCCGCTTCTGCGGCAGATTCAGCCGCTTCCTGCGCTTTTTCTGCCGTCTCCGATTCCTTTTTCATCAGACGATTGCGAAATTCTTCCGCCGTCTCCCGCATCCTTTTCTGCGCTTTGCGCACAATGCGCAGAACCGTGAAAATCACAAACGCGTCAATCAGAAAAGTCAGGATTGCCATGATCAGATTCCCGTAATTGAGCGTGATCGCCTGCGTGATCACCTCTCCCGCTTCATTCACTTCCTCCGGGCGCAATACAACCATCAGTTCGCTGAAATTTCCTCCAACCAGCAAAGCGATCAGCGGTTTGATCACATCGTTTACAAGGCTGTTCACGATTGCCGTAAATGCAGCGCCGACAACGACCGCAACCGCCAAATCTACTATATTGCCGCGTGAAATAAACGCTTTAAAATCCTTCCAAAATGTGCTCTTTTGTTTCTCTTTCTTTTGCTTTTTTCTCATGACTCTTTCTCCTATGTATATTCTGAAATGTGCTCCGCCAAATATTTGCAGACCGAATCTTCCTCCGATCACACCGCTCGCCATTTCTTTCAATTCCTGCGTTGCGTTTCGCACAGCATAGCTTTCGTCTGCCATTGAAAACAAAGACCTGTCGTTGTTTCCGTCCCCGAAACATACGACGCGTTCCGCCCCGAGTATCTCCTTGAGCTTTTCTGCCGCCGCTCCCTTCGACGTACCCGCCGGCATGATCTCGCACCAGTAATCCGTCTGGTACGTCTCCTGCTCATAAATACATCGGATATCCAGGCTCTTCTCCACCAGTTCGTGAAGCCCGTCCAGATCTTCTTTCTTCCCGATGCAGGTAAAATAAAATATATCATCATCTCGCAATTCTTCGCGCCTTTGAATCGGATGAAGCCGCCTGTCGCCCCTTCTGCGTTCCAGGTACCGCTTCACCCCGTCCGTTTCCTTCCCTTCGATCCACGATACATGCTCTTCGTCTCCGCAAAACGAATACGCCAACGGCCATACGTCAAACCGCGCAAACAATTCCTTCAGATATGCCAGCTGCCCTTTATTGAAATGATTGTTGTATAATTTCTTCTGCGTCGATGGCTCCATGATCAGCGCGCCGTTGTAAAGAATCACGGGAAGATTCTGCCGCAACCCCCAACATGCCTTCGCCGCCGAATTGAGCGAACGCGCCGTCGCATATGTAAAGCACAGTCCGCGTTCATCGATCATGGCATTCAGATGCTCCAGACTATAATCGGATATTTTTTCTTTTGCCGTCAGAAGAGTTCCGTCCAGGTCGGAAATGATCAGTGTCTTCAATTTTACGCACCCTTCCCTTTTCGTTCCATCACAGTATAGCACAACCCTTCCCTTTTTTCAACAATTTTTATAAGGTAAACAATTTTGCCTGTCTTGCGCCGCTCTTTCCTTCTGACATCTGTCCCGCATTCCTGCGCCCGTACTTTTTTGCGCCGATCCCCGGAAAGTATAAAAAAACAGCCGCACCCTATTATAGTATGGTGCGGCCACGCTTTTTTATGATATTTTTTTCCTATCCGAGCAGCGCTTGGATAATCTTTTCCCTGTATTCCGATACGGCGCCGTATGCGCGCGGCACATCGCCTTCCGCTGTAATATCCGCCGCGATCTTACCCTTTTTCAGCACGATCGCACGGTGCGAAAGCATATAGGCTTCCTCTGCGTCGTGCGTCACAAACACCGCCGTCCGATGTTCTTCTTCCCAGAGTTTGCAAAACACGTCGATCAGGCGGATCTTCAATCCCGTGTCCAACGACGAAAACGGTTCATCCATCAGGATCAGCTCGGACGGGTATGCAAAAGCACGCGCGATCGATACCCGCTGCGCCTGCCCGCCTGAAAGCTCCCCGGGGTATGCGTCCGCTTTTTCAGCAAGTTCCACTTTTTCCAAAATATCCATGATCTTGGTTCGGTCGGCTCTCTTTCCCAAAACATACCGTATGTTTTCGTATACCGTCAGATTCGGAAGCAATCTCTCTTCCTGAAATATATAAGATATCCGCTCGGGAACATTGCGGATGTTCCCTTCGTACGGAATCAGCGACGCAAGCATGTTCAGCAATGTCGTTTTGCCGCATCCGCTTTCTCCCAAAAGACAGGTGATCTTCCCGCTTTCCACTTCCAGCGAAAAATTTTCATAAACTTGCGTCTGCGCATATTTCTTGCAAATATTTTCAAAGCATATATTCTTTACTTCCATCGGATCACCGCCTTCGCAACCAATCGGATCGCCCATTCGCACAAAACCGATAGAAGCACCGCCGCAATTGTGAGCGCAAACAGTTCCTGCGTTTCCAAAAGCGCCTGCGAAAAATTCATCATGCTCCCAATACTCGCCGTCGTGTGT
>USSJ01000025.1 GCA_900557285.1 uncultured Clostridia bacterium
TTAAACCGTTTTATTTGGAATTTTTCCCGTTGGTCATAAAATGTGTCCCTTTTGTTTCGGCAGAAACGTTAAATTTTACAAATTTATTGCAAATAATGAAAAATTTGTGGATAATTATTTGTTATACTATGTGTGCAGGTACAGGGAGAGGGAAAACTTTCCGACCTGCATCCTTTGCGGCGCTGGTTTCCTTTTCATGCGCGCCGCAAGGCTTTCAACAGCTCACACCCTCAACAACTTTTTCTTACGGTACCGGCCGCGCGAAAAGCGCGGCCGGTATCGGCTTTTACGGAATAAAACGCAATGAAAGCCGAAGAATTTAAAACAGAAATAATTTTTGTTCAGGCGGAAAGATCGACAGAAATTTTAAAGGTGCGAAAGAATCATGATGGCCGCTGGGTGCGCGCAGGAGCTGCGGTGAAAGGTTTGGGAGGTGGTTAAAGTAACACGGGCGGCGGTTTGATAGATTCAGGGAAATTTTAAACAGGTCATGAAACGGGCGAATTTGAAAAAGAAGTGAAAGGAAGCGGAAGATTGTTGGAAAAAGAATAAAGTTTGAAAAAACTGTGGACGGCGGAGCGGGGAATATGATATACTATAACTGCGATTAAAAAATGGCGGCAGGAGGACGAATGGAAAAGCGAATAATCGCCTTTGATATTGGCGATAAAAGGATCGGGGTGGCGGCGAGCGATCCGTTCAATACGTTTGCGTTGCCCGGTACGACCTATTTCCGGACGAAGAGTGCCGCGGCGGATGCCGAAAATCTGGCGAAGATCGTACAGGAGAAGGATGCAGGGCTGATCGTATGCGGATTGCCTCTGAATTTTGACGGCAGTGAATCGGTGCAGACGGAAAAGACGCGCAGGTTTGTGGAACTGCTCAGACAGAAGACGGACGTGCCGATCGTATATGAAGACGAGCGGTTCACGACGATGGAAGCGGAGCGGGTGCTGATCAGCGGCGGAGTGCGGCGGGAGAACCGAAAGCAGTCGATCGACAGCATTGCCGCCTCGTATATCCTGGAAGGGTATCTGAACAAAAAAA
The DNA here is from genome assembly GCA_900557285.1 of uncultured Clostridia bacterium. GTDB lineage: Bacteria > Bacillota > Clostridia > Christensenellales > Borkfalkiaceae > Borkfalkia. The sequence continues at coordinate 1,048 of USSJ01000025.1, forward strand.
AGAAAGGAGAGACAACATGAGCGAAGAAAAAAAATTGCACGAAGCGGATTGTGATTGCGACGAATGCTGTGAAGAGGAAGTGAACGTAGTGGAACTGATCGACGATCAGGGCAAAGTTCACAAATGTTATCATATCGGTACGATCGAATACAAAGGCGGATGGTATGCGTTTTTCCAGGCCGCAGACGAGAACGAGGAATCGGAAGAGGATGAAGTTACTATCCTGCAGATCGTCGGCGAAGAGGGAAAAGAGGAACTTGTTCCCGTGGAAGACGACAAACTTCTGGACGAGGTATTCGACGAATTCTGCCGCGTGATGGAAGAAGACGAGGACGCGGACGAAGCGGCGTCTTTGGATACGGACTACGAGGAAGGCTGCGGATGCGGCTGCAAACATCACGATCACAAGCACGAGAAATAATCGGGATTTTTTAAAAAAGCTGCGGCGCGCCCTTTGAATGGCAGGGCGCGCGCGTTTGCATGTTTTTAAGGGGAACGATTCTTTCACAGATTGCGGAGAATTTCATAAGAGCAATTATTTTTGCTTGCAAAAATAATTGCGTTATGGTAAAATAATAAGGCTATAAAATTCACACCTCGGGCGTGTCGTATTCCGTTCCTGCAAAATCTCATAAGGCAGGCTGTATATGATCCTGAAAGCGTTCGTGGGAGGAAAAAACGGAGGTTTAATTATGGCAGTTATCACTATGAAACAGCTGCTCGAAGCAGGCGTGCATTTCGGGCACCAGACAAGGAAATGGAACCCGAAGATGAAGAAGTACATCTTTGCGGCTCGTAACGACATTCACATCATCGACCTGCAGCTGACGGTCGGCCTTGTGGAAAAGGCGTATGCGTTTGTTGTGGACACCGTGAAAGCGGGAAAGAGCATTCTGTTCGTCGGAACGAAGAAGCAGGCGCAGGAAGCGATCAAAGAAGAAGCGGTGCGCTGCGGACAGTTCTATATCAATTCCCGTTGGCTGGGCGGCACGCTGACCAATTTCAAGACGATCCGTTCCCGTATTGACCGTCTGAACAAACTGGAAAAGATGGAAGAAAACGGGGATTTCGATCTTCTGCCCAAGAAAGAAGTTCTGGGTCTGAAGAAGGAAATGGAAAAACTCGAAGCGAATCTCGGCGGTATCAAAGACATGAAGACGCTTCCCGGCGCTATGTTCGTCGTCGATCCTCATAACGAAGAGATCGCGGTGAAAGAAGCGCGCAAACTGCATATTCCGATCGTGGCGATCACGGATACCAACTGCGATCCCGATCTGATCGATTACGTGATCCCGGGCAACGACGATGCGATCCGTGCGGTAAAACTGCTTTCGGGCGTAATTGCGAATGCAGTCATCGAAGCGAACCAGGGCGAAGCGGTGAATGCGGAAATGCAGCAGGCCGCTCAGGAAGTTGCCGAAGGCGACGTTTCCATTGAAGAAGTAGTGGAAGCGGCGGAAGAAGCACCTGCAGACGCTGAGTAATCGGAAGTCAAGAAAAACAGAAAAAAGGGAGGCACGGAAAAATGGCTATTACGGCAAGTGATGTAAACGCACTGCGTCAGAAGACGGGCGTAGGCATGATGGATTGCAAAAAAGCGCTCACGGAAGCGAACGGAGATATGGACAAAGCGATCGAGATCCTTCGCGAGAAGGGAATGGCGAGCGCGGCAAAGAAAGCGAGCAGGATCGCGGCGGAAGGCATTGTGGACAGTTACATCCACATGGGCGGAAAAGTCGGCGTGCTCGTGGAAGTAAACTGCGAAACGGACTTCGTCGCACGCGGCGACCAGTTCAAAGCGCTGGTTCATGATATCGCTCTGCAGATCGCGGCGGCGAAACCTTTGTATATCACGAAGGAAGAAGTTCCTGCCGAAGTTCTGGAAGAAGAGAAAAAGATCCTGAAGATTCAGGCGATGAACGAAGGAAAGCCCGAAGCGATCGCCGAAAAGATGGTACAGGGCAGGATCAAGAAATATTACGAAGATTTCTGTCTGTTGGAGCAGCCGTTTGTAAAGGATTCTTCCAAGACCATCGGAACGCTGATCACGGAAGCGATCGCGGCGATCGGCGAGAAGATCACGGTTCGTCGTTTCGCGCGCTTCGAGATGGGCGAAGGCATTGAAAAGAGAAAAGACGACCTGGCAGAGGAAGTCGAGAAACAAGTTTCCAAGATGAAAGGTTAATGCAAGAGAAGGCGCACAAGTGTATATTTGTGTGCCTTTCTTTTCAGTTTCGGGTTTGTTTGGCGTTCTCTGTGCGGCGGTATGTCGGCGGATGCAAGGGTACGCTTTTCGGGCCGAAATACAAAATTCATACAGCGGGGGCTAACATGGAATTAAAACCGAAATATAAACGTATCATTTTGAAGTTATCCGGCGAAGCGCTTGCCGGCGAGAAGGGATTCGGACTGGACGAAAAGATCATAGCGGGCGTCGTGGATCAGCTGATCCGCATTCATGATCTGGGCGTGGAAGTCGGGATCGTGCTGGGCGGCGGAAATTTCTGGCGCGGCAGACAGGGAACGAACATGGACCGCACGACGGCAGATCATATGGGAATGCTCGCGACGGTGATCAATTCGCTGGCGATGCAGGACGCGATCGAACAGCGCGGCGTACCTGTTCGGGTGCAGACGGCGCTGAACATGATCAGCGTTGCGGAGCCGTTTATTCTGCGCAAGGCGCTGCGGCACTTTGAACTGGGAAGGATCGTGATCTTCGCGTGCGGTACGGGCAACCCGTACTGTTCGACGGACACGGGGGCTGCTTTGCGTGCCTGCGAGACGAATGCCGACATACTGCTTTTGGCAAAGAATGTGGACGGCATTTATGACAGCGATCCGAAGGTCAATCCGAACGCAAAGAAGATCGACAAGATCACGCATATGGAAGTGATCAACCGCGGCCTGAAAGCGATGGATACGACGGCGATCACGATGTGTATGGACAACGATATTCCGGTTCTGGCGTTTGCGCTGTCGGAAAAGGACGCCATTGTCCGCGCGATCTGCGGCGAAAAGACCGGCACGATCATCACGAACGAATAATTCCGCACGCACGGCGGAAAGTCCGCTGCCGCATGCCTTGTCCGAAAGGAGAAAGGGGTGAGCGGGCTTGAACAGTGCGCGAGAAATTTTAAATGGAGGGATACCATGGTCGATAGCGAAAAAGTAGAAGAGATGCTGTTGCTTCTGGAAGAAAAGCTGGATAAAACGGCGAGTGTTCTGCGCGAAGAATATACGAACATTCGCGCCGGAAGAGCGAATCCGCATGTACTGGATAAAATTCAGGTGGACTATTACGGAGCGATGACTCCGGTAAATCAGGTGGGCAATATTTCGGTGCAGGATGCAAAATGCCTGGTGATCAGCCCGTGGGATACATCTTTGCTCAAAGGCATCGAAAAGGCGATCCTTGCATCGAATATCGGACTGACCCCGACGAATGACGGCAAAGTGATCCGCCTTATTTTCCCCGACCTGACGGAGGAACGCCGCCGCGACATCGCCAAACAGATCAAATCTTTGTCGGAGGACGCGAAAGTGGCGGTGCGCAATCTTCGCCGCGATGCGATGGAATCTCTGAAAAAGATGAAAAATAACAAAGAAATATCCGAAGACGAGTGCGCGTCGCTGGAAAAGGATGTCGAAAAGACGGTTTCCAAGGCGATGGAGCAGATTGATAAGCATACCGCCGATAAAGAAAAAGAAATCATGTCCGTCTGACAGGGCTAAGGTATGAAAAGAATAAAATTACCCGTCCATATTGCGTTTATTATGGACGGAAACGGCCGTTGGGCGAAGCGCAGGTTTCGTCCGCGCGGATACGGCCATAAAATGGGAGTGCAGAATATGTTCAAGATCTGCTCCCACGCGTTTGATCTGGGAGTCAGGATCGTAACGGTGTATGCTCTTTCCACGGAGAATCTTTCCCGTCCCAAAGAAGAAGTGGATGAACTCTTCGATCTTTTCCGAACGTTTTTCGGGAAGAAAAAAGATAAAATGCAGGAGATGGGGGTCAAGATCAACGTGGTGGGCGACATTACGGTACTCCCGCCCGACATTCAGGAAAGTATTCTTGAGATGATGGACGAAACGTCGCATCTTGTTCGGGGGCTTTTGAATATTTGTATCAATTACGGTTCGCGGCAGGAGATCATCCGTGCCGTGAACGCGGCGGTATCGTACGGCCGTTTTGTGGATGAACAGAGCTTTTCGTCGCTTTTGGAAACGGGCGGGATCCCCGATCCCGACCTGATCATCCGCACGGGCGGAGAACTCAGACTGAGTAATTTTTTGTTATACCAGGCGGCTTACAGCGAACTTTATTTTTCGGGAAAGATGTGGCCGGAGTTTTCCAAACGCGATCTGGAAAAGGCCATCGAAAATTATTCCGCGCGCGACAGGAGATTCGGAAACGTGCAGGAGGAATGAGGAATGCTTCGTACTCGAGTCATTACGGGAGCTGTATATTTTGCCGTCATCGTTGCTTTTTTTGCGCTGCGACTGGTCGATGCCCGCCTGTTCGGGATCCTCATCTACGCGTTTTCGCTGATCGGCACGTATGAAATGGTTCACGCGCTTTCGGGGCCGCACGTCAACGCCCAGGATACCGCTGAACCTCCCATGCCCATGAGCAAATCGCAAAAGTTTGTCGTCTATGCTTATGCGATCCTGTTTACGCCCTCCTTTTATGTGGCGGATTTTATCCATGAGCGCGCAGGGTTTCGTTGCCTTTTAACGCTGTCGTTCCTGTTTGCGCTGGTTCTTTTCTGTCTGTTGGTGGTAGATCACAATAATACGGACATCAAGGGTACGGGCGCGGCACTGATGTGCGGCTTTTATCCCACGGCGATCCTGTCCACGACCATTCTGACCAATGCGCTTCCGCCGCACGGTGCGCCCGCACTCGGATTGTTGCTGATCTTTGTCATATCGCCCGTAACCGACACGTTTGCGTTTTTTGTGGGAAGCCTCTGCAAAGGCAAAAAGCTATGCCCGACCATCAGTCCGAACAAGACGGTTTCGGGGGCGATCGGCGGGATCGTGTTCGGCAGTCTTGCGAGCATCCTGCTGTACTGGCTGTACACTTTGGCGACAGGTTATGTCTACGAAGGTGTTTTCAGCGGCTGGGCGGGCACGCCCTGGATCGTATTTGCCGTGATCGGGCTCATCTGCTCGTTCATGACAGAGTTCGGCGATCTTGTGGAAAGCGTGATCAAACGCAAATGCGGCATCAAGGATATGGGCAGGCTCCTTCCCGGACACGGAGGGATTTTAGACCGCATTGACGGAACTTTATTTGCCAGCACGTTCATATATCTTGCATTTATTCTCGCGGTTTTATGAGTGTGAGGCTTTGAAAAGAAAAATGCGGAGCGGTGCTGACGGCACCGCTCCGATTGTGTTTTATCGGAAAATTCCGAAAAATCGGGTTTCGCTTAAATCCGATCGGCATAAAAAATTTTTCACGGCATATATTGAACGGAAGGGAAACGTATGAAAAGGATCTCCATCATCGGGAGCACCGGCTCGATCGGCAGACAGGCAATCGAAGTCTGCAGGCGGTACCCGGAACGCTTTCAGATCGTCGCTTTGGCGGCAAATACAGGCGGAACGCTCTTTGAACAGCAGATAGGGCAGAATCGGCCGGAATTTGCGGCTCTGCGCGCGGAGCGGAATATAAACGTGCCGCAAGGGACGCGCTTTTCCTGCGGGGAAAAGGCGTTCGAGGAGGCCTGTTCCTATGAAAATGCGGATATAGTGCTCATTGCGGTAACGGGCTTTGCGGGGCTGAAAGCGGCGCTTTCGGCGCTTTCTGCAGGGAAAGATATTGCGCTTGCAAACAAGGAAAGCCTGGTCGTGGGTGGACATCTGGTCATGCCGCTGGCGGAGCGGAAGGGGCTTCGCATCCTCCCCGTAGACAGCGAACATTCTGCGATCTGGCAGTGTCTGAACTTTGACAGAAAAGCGCCGTTCCGAAAAATATTGCTGACGGCAAGCGGCGGGGCGCTGCGCGATGTTCCCATGGAAAAACTCGGACAGGTAACGGCAAAAGACGCTCTGGCGCATCCGAATTGGAAAATGGGCCCGAAGATCACGATCGACTGCGCGACGATGCTCAACAAGGGCTTTGAGGTGATGGAAGCGATGCACCTGTACGGGGCGGCGCTTTCTCAAATCGAGGTGCTTGTGCACAGGGAGAGCATCGTGCATTCGATGGTGGAGTTTGCGGACGGCGCAGTGCTGGCGCAGATGGCGATGCCTTCGATGGAATTGCCGATCCAGCTGGCGCTGACGTATCCGGAACGACTGGATTGCGGATTGCCGTCGGTGGATTTTTTCAAGGCGGGATCGCTGCATTTTGAAAGAGTGGACGAAAAGCGCTATCCTTGTTTTGTGTTGGCGTTACAATGCGCGGAAAAAGGCGGGACGTATCCCTGTATTTTGAACGCGGCGGGAGAAGTGGCGGTATCCGCTTTTTTAAACGGGCAAATAAAATACACGCAAATTGCAGACATTATAGAAGACGTGCTTGCGGCGGAGATCGGAGGCAGTGCGGAAAGTTACGGCGCGCTGGAAGAAACGGATCGCAGGACGCGTGCCTGTGCGCGGCTGAAAATCGGCTGAGCATGGGAGAAATCAGGAAAGGGGAGACGTATGGCGCTCAATCTTCTCGCATTTTCGGATGTAATGAAAACGATCGGTTCGGTGCTGTTGGCAATACTCATATTGCTGGCGATGATCACGGTACACGAATTCGGGCATTACATTGCGGGAAAAATATTCAAATTTAAAATCAACGAATTTGCGATCGGGTTCGGGCCCGCTCTCTACAAACGCACGAAAAAGAACGGAGAAGTGTTTTCGGTGCGCGCATTGCCGCTGGGCGGCTATTGCGCGTTTGAGGGCGAGGACGAGGAAAATTCCCATCCGGACGCATTCAACAACAAAAAGCCCTGGCAGAGGATCATCGTATTGTTTGCGGGCGCGTTCATGAACTATCTGCTCGCCTTGCTTTTGATCATTACTTCGTTTTTTGCGTACGGACAGCTGCTTTTAATGACCTATCGCGTGGATGCTTCGGAGTACACGCAAAACGGGATCGCCGTGGCGGGGTATTCTTTTCAGGACGAGGATGTGATCATCCGATGCGAGGGAAAGGGCATCTATCTGACGAGCGATCTCATGGAAGTGCTGGAAGGGAAAAAGGAAGGGGATCTCGTAACGTTTCTCGTTTCGCGGAAAGGGGAAACGGGAAGGAGCGAGCAGGAGATCAAAGTCATGCTCCGCCGCGACGCGGATTTTAAAAACTTGACGGATACGGGCGCTTTGTGGGATTCTTTGGGGATCGCGCGCCAATATGCGGAAGACGGCGAAACATATATCCATATGGTTGCGTCGGCTTCCTACAAAGGGTTCGGATTTTTTGAGACCATCGGCCGATCGTTTACCTATTCTTTCCAGATCGGCGGCACGATCTTTAAGGTGTTGGGACAGTTGTTTACGGGCGATTTGGGGCTTTCGGCGTTCGGCGGGCCGGTAACGACCATCAAACTGGCTTCGCAGATCGCGTCGCAGAGTTTTCAGCAGTTTTTGGAGATCGCGGCGTTTATCGGCGTGAACCTTGCGGTGTTCAATTTATTGCCGATCCCCGCGCTGGACGGCTCCAAAATTGTATTTACCCTCATTGAATGGGTGCGAGGGAAGCCGATCAACCGAAAAGTGGAAGCGATCATTCACGCGGCAGGGTTTATTCTTCTCATCGGTTTTGCGATTTTAGTGGATATTTTACAGTTGTTTTAGGTATGAAACAGTATAAAGAAGAAGTACGCAGACACTATGATCTTTTAATTGATGAAGGTAACGATCCCGTAGACGATTCGGAAGAATTGCGCAGGTATATGGATGGTTGGGACGGTCAAATTTTCATGGAAGAATTGAACCCGAACAGCAATGCGGATATTCTTGAAATTGGAGTGGGTAGCGGAAGGCTTGCTGTCAGGGTTGCGCAACAATGCAGAGCTTTTACAGGCATCGACCTTTCACCAAAAACAATTGTCCGTGCAAGGGAGAATTTAAAGAATTTTTCCAATGTAACTTTAATTTGTGCGGATTTTTTGGAATATGCTTTTATTGAAAAATTTGATTTGGTTTATTCTTCTTTGACGTTTCTTCATATTTATGAAAAAGAGAAAGCCGTTCGTAAAATTGCGGCAATTTTAAAAGATAAAGGAAGATTGGTACTTTCGCTGGACAAAGGCAGAAAAGAAATTCTGGATTTTGGTTCTCGCTGTCTTCGCGTGTATCCTGATTCTCCTGCTGAGATTGGAGAATATGCGGCGAAAGCAGGATTAGAACTTCTTAAACAGGTAGAAACAGAGCGTGCGTATATCGTCTCATTTAAAAAATAATAATAAGCGAC
>USSJ01000026.1 GCA_900557285.1 uncultured Clostridia bacterium
GTCCACCAGGTGTTCATGATACCAAGCTTGTCGTAGAATGTAAGCACCGAAGCCGTCGTGCCGATGGTAGGTATGCACATCGTCATAACTACCGCAAGTTCGATCAGCCGTTTCCCCCTGAAATTGTACTTGGAAATCACATACCCGACTGCAGGCGGAAACACCAGCCCGCACGCAACGCAATAACGATCTGCGTGAGCGAGTTTCCGAACATATCGATAAGTCCGATCGTAACGTGCTGACGCTTGCCGCCCACATAAGCCGTAAATTTGACAGTATATTCAAATACCTGCTTGTAATTGTCGAACAGATTGGAAAATGTCACGCCTTCAAAATTAAACATCGCCATCGGATCGGCGTTGTAATTGGCGACGACGCGGAAAGAGTTCAATATTACCCAGACGAACATGAAAAGATAGCTCGCCGCAAAGATGATCATAAGGGTCAGGACAATAGCGGCAAAAGCAATATCCCCGCGCGTCAGTTTTTTGATCTTATATTGAGGTTTCACAATTTTCATCAGTATTCTACGTCCCTCCAGAACCTTTCCATCAATCTCTTCGAGAACAATGTGATAACAGAACCCACGATCGCGATCAAAACCCCGAACGCAGATACGAAGTTGAGATTTGTCCTCGCCTGCGAATTAACAATGACGACCAGTCCGATGGTACTTGTGCTGCTGTTGCCGTTGGTAAGCAGCAGCGACGGCAGATACCAGCTGAATATACCTGAAATACAGGTCATGGAAACGGTCGTGATCGTCCCCCAGATCATCGGGATGACCATCATGAAAAACTGCCGAAGATCGCTCGCACCGTCAATTCTCGCACTTTCGATAACGCTTTCCGAGATCCTGCTCATAGCCGAACTGAAATAGATCATGTTCGTACTGATACCCGTCCAGATACTGAACAGCAGAATGAACCACCACGCCGTCTTCGGATCGCCCAGAAAACCATTGGCAGGTACCAGGTGTCCCAAGCCGATCGTTTGCAGAATCTGCGTGACAAAACCGAAATCGCGGCTGATTGCCATCTTAAAGCACAAACAGAGCACCACCGCAGATATTACGGTCGGAATAAAGAGTACGACACTGAAAAATTTGCTCGCACAATATTTCTTATAAATGACATAAGAAAACAAGAGCGAAATAGGCATGTCGATCAAAAGCGACAGCGGCAAAATGGAAAGCGAATTGAGGATCGCCCTCGGATTTTCCAGCGTGGAAGAAGCGCTCAAACCAATAAACGTGGTAATAACGCTTCTGTAGTTGTTAAACCCGTAAAACCTGTCGCTTGCGTCCTGGAAGGAGCTTATGATCATGGAGATATTCATACCGATCGAAAAAATACAAAAATGGATGACCGGCCAAAGCAAAATAAGATATACAAACAGGGAATCACGGATCTTTGCCCGCATAAATTTTTTTGACGACACTTTTTCCATAATTTATTTTAAACCTGCCGCACGCAGTTTACTGTCCCAAAGAGCACAATACCCTTGATAGTTATTTTCCAGGATCTTGTCGATGTCGTTGATCGTATAACCTGACTGATTGGTCAGCATTTTGTCCGTAAACATTTGGAGCGTATCCCCTTTTGCATTGTACAGCGCGCCCATCACGCCACCCGTGAGATACATGATATTGTTGGAACCTTTCATGACAACCTGATTGTTCAATACAATTTCGGTAACCGTACGCGAAAAATCGTTGAGTTTTGCCATATCATTTTCGGTGAAGGTGTATTTGAACGACATAGGTGTACCCAGACTCTTATGCAACGAAACGCAGTTCTCTTCGGTGAAAACAAATTTCAGAAATTCAAGCGCAAGTTCTTTTTCCTCTGCCTTTGCCGGAATAAAGAACACTTCTGCGGGAATATCGATGAATGCCGTACGTACCGTCTGCGTCGTGTCCACCTGCGGCAGATTGGCAAATCCGTATTCGAACGTATCGGATGTTATACTGTCTTTCATCTCCGTTTCAAACCAACCGCCCGAAGGGCAGAAAACGCAATCCCCGTTCAGGAAGTTCTGCTGTTGCTGGATATTATTCTTTTCGCCGCAGCCGAGGATCGAGTTCCGGCTGTATTCGCCGTCCGAGTTGATCAGCTTACACATCGCCGTCAGCGCATTTTTGATCGAATCATTGATAAGCGTGTCGCGATCGGGTGTTGTACCCTGTTGTCCCAGATAATTATACCAATCCTGCCCGCCGTTTCCCTGCGCCCAAAGTCCGCGGAACATTCTGTCCAGATCGTCCACCGTACCGCCCCAGCTCATCGGCTTGACAGCACGCCCGTTGATCGTACCCAGTTCATTGATCTTATCGCAAAGGTCCAAAAGTCCCTGCCACGTTTCCGGAAATTCTCCCTGCACATATTCTCCGTTTGACGGGATCACATCCAGATATTCCTGATTGTATACAAATCCCGTAGGAGGCATGAACGGCGCAAGCATGTAACGCTCGCCTTCATAAATACCGTAAGACGCGACATCATCCGCAATGCGGTCTTCCAATCCGCTGATCGGATATAAAAGGCCGTCTTTTGCCCAATCGTACCACAGATCGGACGTCGTTGCAAAATAAAGATCATCCAGAATATAACTGTCGGACAAGAAAATACTGCGCACCTCGCTGTTCAGCGAAGGGTTCCAGTTGATCTGCACGTCGCAGCCCGTCTCGTCTTCAAAAGCAATGGCATAGTCGTCCAGCCAAGTGTCATAACCGCTCAGACGCATACTGATCAGAAGCGTCCTGCCTTCATAATTACCGTCCCCGGAGCCGCCTGTAATGCCGCCCGGACTTCTGGTGCAAGCCGAAAAAGTCAGAACAGCAAAAATCAAACCGAGCAAAATACAAACCGTCTTTTTCATTTTTAAATTCTCCTATGATAATTTTTTGCCGAAATTCTTTTTCGGCTCGCATCCGCTTTTCTCTTATCTCTCTGATTTTCTCTTTCTGATCGCCACTACGGCTGCCGCACCGAGTACGATCGCCGAAACAAGCACGGAAGATACGCTGATCGCGGAATTGCATCCGCCGCCCGCAGTCTCATCCCCGTCTTGCTGCTGTTGCTGCTGTTGCTCCTGTTGCTGGCTTTCGCCTGTCCCTACCGTAACGGTAGCTGCTTCGCTTTCAAACGTTCCGAATTCGTTGGTCACGACCGCCGCCACTTTCACAACGCCGTCCGCCACTCCTTTCAGATAATAACGGTCGTTCTCTTCATTGTAAACGATCTGCGCGAAATCCGCGCCTTCCACGATCTTGTAAGAAATCGTTTCCCCGATGATCTCTTTTGTATTGGTCGCCTGCAAACGGATCTGTTTGCCTACATCCACAGAATCGTCATTCAGATCCAGCGCCAACCCGCTGCTTGCCGTAACCGTCGTACTGAACGGATAAATGGTCACCGATCCGTTACCCTTCAAAGTTCCGTCAAAACAGGTGGGAAGCGTACCTGTACCCTGCAATCCGAAATTGTCTTCCAGGAACATTTCATCGTCTATGTAAAGCGTCAGACGTTCACCGGAAGTCAAACCATCCACAAACAGCTGCACAGCCTGTGCATACGGCATGGCAAGCGTGACGGTTTTCGACGCGCGGCCATCCCAGTCGCGGTCGAGCTGCACAAGACGCACCGTTACTTTTACCTTCGTCCCTTCCGGCATGCTGTAGGCCTTGGTTTTGTATGCCGTTACCGCCCCCGCATACGACTGAATGGTGAACTCGTCAGGCGTAAAAATAACCTGATATCCCGCGCTGCAGTTGTTGTCTTCATAGCGATCGGTAAAGAACGCCAGCGTCAGCGTGTAATCTCCCGTAAAGGAAAGATACATATCGTTTTTAGAGTTGTTGATGAATTTACGGCAGTTGATAATGTCCAGCGCCTCCGTATCGGACGTCGATGTGTAGGTCTTTCCGTCCTGACCGATGGGCAGATAATCGGAAATGTCGTGATCCACAATTGTCGCCGCCTCGGTATATTCGGGTGCGTATTTAGCCGTAACATTTGTGGTTTTATCGATGGGAAGGATCCGTAAGGGTGAAGTACGCACGTACGACGCCGATGCGATACGCACATAACCGCCCGTTTCAGCATGCGAAAAAATATTGCTCCCCCCGTATGTGCACTGCACATAGAGTGATTTCCCTTGAGAATTGATGACTTCGATATAAATGGTAAGCAGTTCCTGACCGTTCTTTGTCTGCGAACTGAAACGTCCCGCTTCAACCGTAAATTCCTCGCCTCTGGGCAGGAAATTCTCATCATATCCCGTCAATGTCGTAAGTTCCACCGAACTATAATTCGGACTCTTTAACCCGTTCGGATAGAACTGTATACGCCGAGGTCCGCCCGTCATATCCCAGAGAAAACGTACAACGTATGACCCCGTAGACGATACATAAGGACTCTGCGACGTTGCCCCCAGTTCGACAAAAATATCGACGTTCGTTTCCTTCTTTTGCTCGGCATTAAACATCGGGTCGAGAATGGTTTCCGCTGTAGCCGGATCTTGCGAATCATTCGCAGAACGGAATTTGATCGCATAATCTCCTGTGTACTTTCCGTTGTTTTCCTTATTTTTGAAGGAAATGTTCGGATTTCTGTCGTCAAACACCGTCGCATCCAGAAGGAAATTGCCGTCATCCGTAACCGTTGCACCAGTGGTCAGCGTATAAAGGCTCACCGTTTCCATGAAGTCTTCAATATCCATCACATTGACATTGCTCATATCTGCAGGCTTCTGAGTAGAAGTTTTCGAATAATCTTCATCAGGTCCGATGACAGGTTCATCCGACACGTCTACGCCCGCATCCTTCAACCCAAGCGTTGCCGTAGCGTCTGAAACATACAGGCGTACAATATTACTCTCTTTAATCGTTTCGCCGAAAGCGGGATCCACCGTGGTTTTACTAAAATCATAACTGAAATTATCTACCGGCTTTATTACATCTTTCGTTTCCTGATCTGTAAAATAAAGACTTGCCGTAAAGCTGTTATAGTCCGCTCCCCATTCCAAACTCACATCCACAGTATATGTCTTCCCGGTCTGTGTGGGGAAAGTCTTCTGTTCGCTTAGTGCCGCCTCAGGTTTATTGGAATAGATAACTCCGCCGACCTTATCTCCGTTCGTCCCACCTGAAAAGATCAGAAACCGCAGCCCCTGCGAATTGCTCGTATCACTCGTTTTGAAAATCAGCCAGATTTGGCCTTTTGCTTCCGTAAGTTCCAAATCAAAACTTAATTTGATCTTGTTATTGTTTTCCGCAAAATTGTAGGTGCCGTAATAATTTTTACCGGGTTTCGTCTCGATCCAACTGTTTGCAGCTTTTGCAAAATCTCCGCCAAGGTCGCTCAGTTTGGTCGTTTCCTCTTCCGCCGAAACGGGTGAAACAAACAGCACTGCCGATAGGCAAAGCGCCGCCGCACAAACGAGTGCCAAAATAACAACATACAGTTTTCGTGCTTTTGCCAACATTCTTTTTCCTCCTAATCTTTTTCTCCTCTGTCTCTGCATAAAAATGCGCGCGAATTTATACAGAAACATTTCAGCATGCATCAAAAAGTGCATACTTCTGTCCCAATTTCCCTTCTGTATTATAAATTTTACCCCATAATTTTCCACAAATCAAGTCCGCCTCTTCTCACGTTTTTGCGTTTTCTTATCATCATTTACGAAAATAGCCGGCTTTGAAAACATTCAAAGCCGGCTATTTTCTCTCCGCACACGACAGTTAAAAAATGTACTGCGATTTTTATTTTTCATCCGGTTCCTTGCCTCTTCCATAAGAACTGTTTTTCCGGTACAGGACAGGCGTAACACCGAATACTGCGGCAAATCTTCTGGAAAAATAAAACCTGTCACAAAATCCGAGCGTTTCGCTGATCTCGTCGATCGTGAATGTATTCCCCGCAAGCAGGCTCTTCGCTTTCGTAAATACCTGCCTTTCCACATATTCGTGCAGTCCCGTCCCCGTTTCACGCTTGAAACTCTTCCGCAAATTGCTCTCCGAAACAAACAGCTCCGCCGCCAATTTCTTTGCGTGCCAATCGATGCGGGTATACTGCAGAATGACCTCCATCGCCGTGCGGACAAGCCTGCTGTAGCGCGGCACTTGCGTTTTCAGCGAAAACTGCTCCCCGAATTCACCCAAAACACTGCCCAATACCCCCTTTACATACAAAAGCCCGGCGTAATCGGTGCTGAACAGCTTTTCCCGCAATGCCTCATACTGCTCTGCCGAAAACGGCATAACACCGATCCGCTTTGCCTGCGTAAAAATATCGCTGCCGTCTTCCGCTGTCACGTTCACATGAAAATAAATCTTTTCAAGATGTTTGCATCCGTACGAAAAAGTAAGCCCCGCAGGCACAAAATAGAGATACCCTCCCTGCATTTGCACCGTCTCGCCTTGCTCGGGACGCAGATACCCGTTCCCCTCTTTTACAAAATACAGCCGCGAAAAAGGATCGTTTACCCCTTCTTTTTTCCATTCCTCGCCCAAAACGATACAGCCCTGCAGGCTTACGCTGACCGAGAGGCCGTTCAGACTCATGCCGTCCGTTTCAACCATGACAAAAACCTCATATTTTAAACCGCAAAATACATTGAATTTTTGCTTACATTCGTTATAATTTATCTTAATTTTATTACGGAGGGACGCAAATGTCAAGTTATGTAACCAGAAAAACCCCGGGGGACACCGCATGGTTCACGCACGACCGTTTCGGCATGTTTATTCATTTCGGCCTGTATTCCATGGCCGCACGGCATGAATGGGTAAAATCCAACGAACAAATCAGCGACGAAAAGTACGATAAATATTTCCGCCTGTTCAACCCCGATCTTCTGGACGCACGGCAATGGGCCAGGAGCGCAAAAGCAGCAGGCATGAAGTACGCCGTACTCACCGCGAAACACCACGAGGGGTTTTGCCTGTTCGATTCCGCCTATACCGATTATAAATCCACCAACACCCCTTACGGGAAAGACATCGTGAAGGAATACGCGGAAGCCTTCCGCGCCGAAGGCCTGCACGTCGGACTGTACTATTCTCTGATCGACTGGCACCACCCCGATTTCACCATCGACTGGCGCCACCCGCGCAGAAATGATCCGAACGCGGAAGAAGAAAATAAACATAAAAACATGCACGTCTATGCGGAATATATGCGAAACCAGGTCCGCGAACTTTTGACAAACTACGGAAAGATCGACATTCTTTGGTTCGATTTTTCGTATACGCAAAAGCCCGCTTCCGCCAAGCCCTGGATGCAGGGAAAAGGAAAAGACGCATGGGAAGCGGAAGAACTGATCAAAACGGCGCGCAGTATCTGCCCCGACATTATCATTGACAACCGCACCGAAATCGAACAGGATATCTGGACGCCCGAACAGTACCAGCCCATGTCCTGGCTGAAACATCCCAAAACCGGCGAACTCGTAGTTTGGGAAGCCTGCCAGACTTTTTCGGGATCATGGGGATATTATCGCGACGAAAGCACATGGAAATCCCCCGAAATGCTCATTCAGATGCTGATCAACCCCGTATGCATCGGCGGGAATCTGCTGATGAACGTAGGACCGACCCCCCGCGGGTATTTTGACAGCCGCGCCGAAAACGCTCTGCGCGTGTACGAAAACTGGATGAAACTGAACAGCCGCTCCATTTACGGCTGCACAATGGCGGAGCCCGAATTTATCGCCCCGCGCGGCTGCCGTCTGACACAGAGTACGGACGGAAAACGGCTGTACGTACACCTCATGGAATATCCTTTTGAATTTCTGGAAATGCACGGAATGGCAGGTAAAGTGGATTATGCTCAATTCCTCCACGACGGCAGCGAATTACTGTTCACCGAAAAGCAATCGGAACATTTCAGCGAAGGCAGGACCGAAGGCGATGACCTGCTCGTCATCAATCTGCCGCCCGTCAAACCCGATGTGATCGTACCCGTTATCGAACTTTTCCTCAAATAATATTCATCCGTTTCAGATGGCGGCGCGGTTTAGTAAACCGCGCCGCCATACATAATTTCCCCGACAGCAAAGGAAGTTTAAACTGTTTATCCAGCGCTTTTACTTCGCAAAAGCGCCGAATAAAAAATACTTCGCCGCGTCGAGCCCGCAGCTTAAAACCACCTTAAAAGCATACCGCTTGCTTTTCGGCCGCGCGTTCCGCCATAAAAAAACGCGCGCGGCATCTCTGCGCGCGGCGGCTGAAATTTACTTGTTATTCTGTATACGTATCCCCGTTTCCCGATACAAAGCAACTCAGATCGGCAGGAAAGAAAACACATTCGCGACGAGCATAATGGAAAACGTACCTGCGATAAGGCCCGCGATCTGTTTTTTACTGAGCCTTTCACGGAACAGGAAAAACGCCGCAAAGACAGGACAGAAAGATAACGGCACCGTTAAAGATCGGGAAAAACACAATGCTCGGGAGAGCACCCGTCAGATATAAATTCAGACGCTGGTAGCCGCAGCTGACTATGCCGCAGAGCAAAATGTAAACCATGCAGCGCAGGACAATCTTCCGCTCGGGCCTGACCGTACAAAAAGGTTCACCGCGTGCTTTTCTGCGCGCGCCCGTAACCGCGCTGATCAATGAGAAGAAAACGCATGCGGTAATTGATGCAATGATCATCATTTCGTTGATCCTGGAAGTTTCACCGTGAAGGTTGAAGACTTTCATCGTGATTCCGTTTATCCCTGCCGCTAAAAAGAAAATCAGACAGTAAACGATCCAGCGTTTGCTTATCCTGACATCCGACTTCGGATCGACGCACAGGAACAGCGCCGCAAACAGAATGATGAAGCCTGTGACCTGCAAAGCACTGACCGATTCTTTCCAGACGATCACACCCGCCAGTGTGGGAATTATCAGCGAACAGCAGCCGATCAAAGCGGTGACGGATACAGGCCCGCTGCCGAGAGCAAGCATTTTGAAAAGCAGAAACAGCGCTATCATGCTTCCGTACAATACCCCATACCCGATCGTCGAGAGTGGCACCGCATGAAACCCTAATCCCGTCGCAAACAGAATAACGGCCCATAAGAGCGATACAGCGGCATTAAATGTAAATATATTGCATTTTTCTTCCCGTTCGTTGTATTTATGCAGAAAAATATTGTTGAGTACTGCGAACAAAATCGACACGACCAACAGTGCATAATCCATGAAAAACACCTCTCGACGAATGGCAGACGGCCATCTACGACCGTCCGTTTCAGTATAGCATTTCCCGCATCCCTTCGCAAG
>USSJ01000027.1 GCA_900557285.1 uncultured Clostridia bacterium
TTTTTTGTTTTATGAAGCGCGTCTGCGCAAAGATTTGCGCAGACGCGCTTCACAGCTTTACAGGTTTTTGCGGCGCGCCCGATCGTTCTGCACACGGGCGGCGGCAAGCCGCGCGCGCAAAAATTTTGCCCGCGCGCGGTAAAAATCCTGCAGGCGCCCTTTCTGAAAATCAAATGCGCAAAGCATCTTTCTTTGCGATGCCGTTATGCGCCCTTTTCCCCTGCGTCATTCCGCTTTTCCCCTTGCGGGCACACATTTTTGTCCTCTCTCTCCGCCTCGTTTATCTTGCCTCTCTTTCGGAAAAGGGGCTTGTCGCCCGAGCAAAGCCAGGCCCCCGCCGCCATCAATGCCAGCGCGATATAATAGGTATACGGGGGGATTTCGCGGAATATGGCGAGCGACAAAAGCGTACCGATAAACGGAGCGATCGCATAATAGGCGCTTGTCCGCGCAGCGCCGAGAAGCCTTTGGGCATAAACATAAAAGAAAATGCTCAGCCCGTACGCCACAAGCCCGACACCGAGCACGGCGAACACGCTCCAGACATTCGTGACGCGCTCACCGATGCACAGCCCGATCACAATCGAACCCAGCCCCGAAAAAATACCTTTCAAAAGAACGATCTGAAGCGGATCTTTGGAAGAAATTTTCCGCGTACAGTTGTTTTCCAGCCCCCAGCAGACACAGGCGAGCAGTACAAACAGCGAACCGTAAGAAAATTGAAGCCGCGAAAAGTCGGACACGGACAGCAACGCGCAGGACAGCACGACAAAAGCGATGCCCGCCCAGAGCCGCAGGCTGATCTTTTCTTTGAAAACTGCCAGCGCGATGAGCGCTGTCGCCACGATCTCGAAATTGTTCAAAAGCGAAACGTTTGCCGCGCTCTCACTGCGAAGCCCGAGCAAAAGACAGATGGGCGCCGCGATATCCAGAAGTATCATTGCGATCGTGTACGGCAATTCTTTCGCCGTCAGCTTTGCCTCCTTCTTTTCCGAACCGCGCGCCTTGCGCACCAGCGCTGCCGCGCCCATCCCCAGCCCCGCGCCGATGTACAGAAATCCCGCCATCAGCGTCGAAGGCATAAAATTCAGCAAGATCTTGGAGAGCGGTGAATTGACCGCGTACAGCGCCGCCGCCAATACCGCAAAAAATATCCCCCTCCCGATCGTTTTTTCCATATTCCCGCGCTTATAGTCCCCTCTTTTGCGTTTTCCCCATTATAACCCTTTTCCCGTTAAAAATCAATCGTACGCGCACGTTCGCGCCCGCTATGACGCGCTTGTCCCTACAAAGCATTGTATTTACGGCAGGCGCCGCGCTTCCGCATACCACAAGGCACAAAATTCCGCACGCATTCTTTTTTTTAAATTTGTCCCCGCCTCAAAGATCATGCGGCAAACCGATCCTCAAAAGCGTCTTTGTGCGCCACGCCTGTTTTCAAGAAAAAAAATAAAAGGCAAAAGCGCGGCGAGCGGCTTTTGCCTTTTTAAAAATGATGATCCCGCGATCGGCGCGTTCGCCATAGGAACTGCGTTTTTCCGCAATACGGGACTTTTATTTTTTCAGATCGTCTATGATCGAGCGGATCAGTTCTTCCGTTTCCGCCTGTACACGCGCCTGTGCGCCCGCCGACGTTGTTCCCGCACGCAGGTTGCGCACGCGTTCACCGTTCGCATAGACAAAGATCCGCAAGAATGCCGCCGCAACGACCAGCAACGCCAGCGCCGCCACCGCACACACGATGCAGGGGATGAGAATGCTGGCATTCGGAACGCTCCGCACAAAGGGCGCCAACGCCAATGCTGCCGCCGCAAACACCGCAAACAGTACCGTAAAGAGAATAAACTTATTTCTCGCACTGCGGAACGCGTTCTGTACGGCCTGCCGCGACTCTTCGCGCTCGCGCTCGTCCTCACGGTTCAAACGCTCGCTCTCCGCCGCGCACTCTGCCGCCTTTTCTTCCAGCTTCGGCACGTACTTTTCCGCCAGCTGCGCCCTGTCTTCCGCTTCCATGCGGCGGAATGCCTTGTCGTACGCCTGTTCGCAGTCATAAATTCCCGAAAAATCCGTAAAATCTTTCGTCTGCACCTTCACGACCCCGAACCAGCTGTGCCAGTCTGCGCCGTACAGTGCCGCACTGTCCAGATACTTTTCGCCTGCCCCGTCCAGATCGCCTTCCGCAAACAGCTTTTCCGCTTCTTCGTACATCGCCTGCGCGCGCGCTTTGCGCGTTTCACGCTGTTTCTCCCGCTCCAGACTGCGGCGCGCCAGCGCATTGTCCGCTTCCGTACCGTCATCCTCGCCGCCGAATCCGTCAAAGTCCGGGATCTCGATCACGATGTCGCTCTCTTCCTGCGTGTTTCCCGCCCCGAGCACTGCCTTCGTCTTTTTCAGTTTGATCTTGCCGTCATCGTCCAGTTCAAGATTTCTCTCTTCCATCTTCCGCTCCTGTCTTCAGATTCCCTGTTTCCGCCTCTTCCAATTCTTCTTCGCTTAAGAAAAACGGATTCCTTGCCCCCGTCCGCCGCTTTTTCGGATCGACCGTATGCACGACGCGCACGGGAATTTTTCCCTTATACCTGCTCTTCGCCCAGCGGCACATCTCTTCGCTCTCAAACAGCGCATACACCGCGCTGCCCGAACCCGTCACCGCATACGCCGACGGAGAAAATGACGCCGCCGCCCTGAGCGCTTCCGCCGTATCACCGTTCAGCGCCGCAGCCGCCTTCCCCAACGCATTGTAAACATTGGCCGCGACTCCGCCAAAATCGCCTTCCCGCAGCGCCCGCGCAAGGCGCGCACTGTCGGCGCGCAGCGGATCCGGCATGCCGTCATACCGTTCAAAACAGTGGGGCGTCGATACGCCTGTTTTCGGCATGAACAGCAAAAACCACAGCTGCCGTTCTGCTCGGAGCGGCTCTACCCTGTCGCCCCGCCCGAAAATTCGGGCAAAGCCACCGCTCAGCATGTATCCCGTATCGCTCCCCGCTTCATCCGCCAACGCTTTCAGTCCTGCCGCGTCGTCTACCTTGTACAGCTTCGCCAGAACGTTTAAAACGCCCGCCGCATCCGCCGACGATCCGCCCAGCCCGGCTCCGATCGGGATATCTTTGTAGATCTCGATATCCGCGCCGTTCGTCTGAAACTGCGCCACGAACCGCTCTGCCGCCCTGACTGCGTTGTTCTTCTCCGGCGGAATGCGCTCGCTCCCTTTCCCGTGCATATACACGTTCACAAGTTTATCCCGCCGCGGTTTTGCGCAGACCGTATCGTAAATGTTTATGCTCGCCACCACGCTGTCCAGCATATGGTAACCGCCCGAAACACCCGTTACGTTCAGCGACAGGTTCAGTTTGGCATAACTCTTCACTTTCGCCGCAAACATATCCCGCCTCGCGCTCATATTCGCTTCATTATAACATATTTTGTGCTTTTCTGTAAACAGCTGAACGGGATTTTCTCGGAATTTACACATACATTTTACAATTGCCGCTCAAAGCCTCGGATTTTTGCGATGATTTTAGTCAGTTATGCCCCTTTCTTTTTCTTTTCAAACGGATTTTCGGCGATGCGCAAAAGGGTCTGCCTGAGGCAGACCCTTTTGCGCAGAAATACTGCGCGGTACGGTATTTTTGTACCTTCTGTATTCAGATCACATTTTCCTTTTTGCGGTAGACGAGGATGCGTTCGCCGCCCGAAAGCGGGAAAGAAAGCCCCGGATTGGCAGACTGCACCTGTTCGGGCGTCTTGCCGAGTTTTTTTGCCGTTTCCCAGAGCGTATCGCCCGCCGCGGGTACGTATACGCTGACCGCGCACTCGTTTTCCGGCTCTGCGTCCTTGCAGATAAATTCGGATACGTATGTGTATTTTTCGCCCGACAAGAGGGTCACGTACAATTTCAGAGCGCCTTCCGCTTCCAGTTCGCCCTCTTTTTTCTGGCGTACAGACACGCCGCAGCAGAGCGCGGATATGCGCGCCGTATCGCCCGCACGGGCGCGGTCACAGTGCACGGGGAACGCAAAGGGCAGACTGACGGGAACGGTACGCTCCGCGCCTTCCGCGTCTTTGTAGAACACGAGCGCCGACAGCACCCCTTCCGCCATGATCTCACCTTCCGATACGGTCGCGCCGATCTGTGCGTTGCAAAGCGCGGCCGACTGCAAAATGCAGGAGAAATCCACTTCTCCGCCGATCGCCGCCGTACCGCTTACGCGTTCCGCGGCCGTAAAGGCGCACACCGCTTCCTCCGATCCCATCTCGCTCCGTTTCAGTTCGTACGAATACCCGGGCGCAAATGCGTCCGCCGCCATCAGTACCTCTTCGCGGCGGCTGACCGTGCCGCGGATCTCCAGCTCGATCTGCGCCAGGATCCGACAGCGGTTTTTCTCTTCGTCACAGGAACAGGAGATCTGTATGGACGATATGTTCACCCGCGCACGGCAGGACATCCCCGCCGATGCCTCATCGCAGGCGATCTCCGCACGGAACGGGATCAGCCGCTCGTACGATACCGGCTCGTTTTCCCCTTCCCGCTTTGCAAATATTCCCAGATTCACTTCGCCCGATACGTCCAGACTCCCCGCCGAACAGCTCACCCGCGTCAGGCAGACCTGTTCGCTATGCAACAGGACGTCTCCGACATAATCGGTATCAAATTCTTCTTCCAGCGCCGCCGTACCGCTGCAGGTACACTCTTTCTGGATCCGCACGGGACGGAAATCACACACGATCCCTTCCCCGCCCGCCAGATATTGCAGCTGCACGGGTACGTTCAGACGGATCGTCGCCGTCACGATCGCAGACAAGATCACCGACCTGCCTTCGTACCGCACGTCCGTCTTTTCCACGATCAGTTCGACATCCGCCGTCTGCGCAGGCGCCGCCGACGCACAGTTCGCTTTATGCGAAAACTCCGCGCCCCTCTCCGCTCCGATCAGCGTTCCGTCCGGCGCCGCCGCTACGATCGAAAAATACAGCTTCCCGCCATAGCGTATCTCGCCCGATAATACTTCCGCTCCGCTGAGTTGCACCCGCGGACTTACCGCCAGGATCCTGTTCTCCGACCAGTCGGATAACCTGCATTCCACGATCGACTGCGCACGCACTTCCTCGCCGCGCTGCGTACAGCCGTATTTTTCATAAACCGGTGTCAAGGACATTTTTGCTTTTACCTCCGAATTGTTCAGTGTATTGTATGCCGCCTCTTTCCCGTTTATGCCTGCTTTTTCCGCGCGAATCCGCTCGATTTTGCCCGAATACGTATTTTTTTGCCCGTTCGGGGCAATAATCACCTCGGCAAGAATGCACGCGTTTGCCGCGCCTTTTTGCCCCCATAAGGAGATTAACATGATCAGATCACCCCAAAACCTCGCGCTCATCAAACAGGAAATACAAAAATTCTACGAAAAAGAAGTGCGCGTTCACGTCAATCTCGGCAGAAACAAACATGCCGACTTTATAGGCACCCTCTCCGGCGTTTATCCCGCCCTGTTTACCGTTTCCCCGCACGATAAAAATTACCGCGGGAAAACCGCCTGGTCGTACACCGAAATACTCTGCGGCAACGTCCGCATCCGCCCCAACGAAAAACCGCGGAAACATTCCTCCGACCTCGCCTGATCTCCGCCCCCCCGCGCATCCTCTCCCCGATGCCATCGCCCTGCCTGTCGCCCCGAAGAAGCCCGAATGCCCCGAACGGCGGCAAGCACGGCTCCGCGCGCGGTGCGAAATGCCGCATGCGCCGCAGACAAAGACGACCGTCCAATTTGCGGCGCATACGGCTGCAAACCAAAAAAACAGAGAGCGGACGCCGCTTTAGCGGCGTCCGCTCTCTGTTGATTATTTCTGCGCAGGATCGGTTTATCCCGCGATCAATTCCTTAAAAATCGGCGTCCTCGTCCTCATCATCCTCATCGTCATCGTCTTCATCGTCGTCATCGTCCAGCGAGTCAAAATCGGCGGCAGGATCATAATCGAGGTCATCCAAAGGCGCTTCTTCCGTCGTGGAGGATTCTTCTTCGACATAATCGTCGGCAAAGTCGTCCTCGAAATCGTCGGTAAAGTCATCGCCCAGGTCGATGCCTTCCCCTTCCAGTTCGAGATCGCTTTCGTCTTCGTCCAGATAATTGCGCCATTCCTCGTCCTTTTCGGGATCGATGTCTTCCTCCTCTTCATACTCCGCATTCTTCTTGCACTCGTCGCACATTTTTTCGCCCGGCCGCATGAAGTTTTCGCCGCAGACGGGACAAAGTTCTGTCTTTTCGCTGTCTTCGTCGTCGTCCAGATCGGCAAATTTCAGTTTCCCGCCCTGCATTTCCGCAAGACAGACGTCGCAATAATCCTTATCCTCTTCGATATAGTTGAGTTCACATCTCGGACATTTTTTATATTTTACCATTCGTTTCCACCTCTGTGCGCTTCGATTGCCGCATCTTTCAGCAATATCCGCCTTCTACAATATATTACCGCGATTGCTGGTATGTGCAGTGCGCAGATTTTTAACCGTCTTTTTGGTCAATTTTTCGGGGACATTATACACATTAATCCGCTGTTTGTAAAGTGTTTTCCGCAATTTTTTATGAACTTTTTGCTATTTTTTGTCAGTTTCTCGCTTTCTTGAAAAAAGACGGGGCTTTTGCCCCGTCTTTTGGTCTTTTTTATGCCTTTTCAGACGTTTTCATTATTCTTCCGTCTTTGTCAGAAGCAGATCCGTCACCAGAGAATCCGCGATCGATTCTTCGTCCGTCTCCGTGCGCGCGCCCAAAAGCTCGTAATAATAGCTCTGCACGTTGTACGCCGTTTCACCGTCTTTGAGGTTGTTGAAGTTGAATCCGTGCGCCGCGCCGCATTTTGCAAACGCTTCCATCACGTCCAGTTCTTCCTGCTGGTACTCGCCCTTATGATCCTCTTCATAGACCGTCAGCGTTGAGCCCGTATAGTAATAATACTTCGCCGCATTCGAAGCGTTCGAGAATTTTTTCGAAATGTCCGTGAACGCATCCTGCACTTCCTGGTATTGATCGTTCAGATCCGCCAGCGCGTTGTTGTCCGCAGGATCCTTCATCACATACACATAATTGCTTGCATACGATTCCGCATTCGAGAAGAACAGATATCCGTTCAGCGTCTCCGGGACATACCAGCTCGAATTGTAATCGACCTTCAGATACTGCGTCGCAACAAAGTCGTCGTTGTCCGCCGCCGCGCCTTCAAACAATCTGTAATCGTCTTTCGTTCCGTCGTAACGGATCCGCCACAAGGCATTCCCGTTCGTGCCGCTCTTGGAGAAATACAGATAACCGTCTTTCAGGTACTGCAGCGTCGCCCCTTCCTGCCCGCGGGAAAGCACAACGTCCTCCGCGATATACTGCGCACCGCTCCCCACCTTGATACGGTGGATCACGTTGTTCGAATCCAGATAAATGTAGTACTGCGAATCGTTTTCAAAATAGTACAGCGCCGTTTCCGTTGCCGCGTCCGTCGTCGCCGCCATCGGAAGCAATGCGCTCCCTTCCGGATTCGCAAGATCCGGATTGGACGTCACGCTGTTCCAGCCTTCCTTCACATCCGCATCCGCCAAAGCATATATAAAAGGTGAACTGCTCTGATCCAGACTCGTGATCTTCAGATACACGCGGCCTTCCGTCACCTTCACGATCTCGTACGTATATCCCAGTGCACTCTTGATCGAAAGCCCCGCTTTAAAATCATGGTTGAACGGCGTCACGTCGTATTCCTTACTGCTCCCGATACCGTCCAGAACCAGCGTTCCGAGATTCACATACTCCATCTCGTACCCTTCGTCCCCTTCCTTCTTGGAAGAATCGGTATATCCGTCCGAAAGATCGATCTCGTACGGGCTCTCCGTCGCCGTAACGCTCACCTTGTAAAGCTGATTGTAACTCTCGTTCGACGTGCTCGGATAGGTGTTCCGCTTCGCCACCGCCATCGTATAGTACACCGTTCCGCTCTCTGCATCCGTGTCAAACGCGTAATCCGTATACCCCGATACAAGCACCGTGTTCACGCCCGTATCCGTGTTCACCGAATGGATCTCTTTATTCGTCGTGTCCGCATACAGAAGGTATACCGTCCCGTTTTCCTGTACATAACGGTACGGCGTGCTGTTGTCCGAAAGCTGAACATAATAATCTTTCTTCGTCTCCGATCCGTCCAGCTTCGTGCGCTTGAAATCAAGGTACGAACTCTCGACCTGACCTTCCATGTTCTTGGTCGTGTTCGGCGTCGCATAATACACATAATCGCCGTAAATAAAGACCCCCGACGTGTAATCCTGCGTAATGATCAGCTGCGGCACGACGATCTGCGTATTGCTGTATTCTCCGTTCGCAAGATCTGTCTCCGATATCCGCATCAGCGATCCCTTCACAACATCCCCGAACGTGTTGTCTGCGGAATAATCTTCCGCCCCGTTAATAAAATAATACCAGCTGTCCTTTTTTACTACAAAACCGCCGTTCGATTCCGCCGCATTGTCCGAAGGTTCATACCCGTCCAGCGGTTTTCTGTCCAGCGTTTTGCCGCATCCTGCCAACGTCCCCGCCGAAAGCGCGAGCGCCAGCAACAGCATTAAAAATTTTTTGCCTTTTTTCAGCATAAAAGCGAGACTCCTTGTAGTCTGAAAGTTGAGCGATTTACACCGCCGTCCGCGGTGCCATCCCCTTTTCGGCGTACCTCCGCCGATATACCTTTCTATTATATATCAAATTGCTCGTTTACGCAATTAAAAAGCATAAATTTTTCATGAAAATTTTGCGTAAACTGCGATAAAATAACCTGTTTTGGAGATTCTTATGGATAAATTCGGTCTTTTTAACCTGCTTTCCGCCCTCGTTTCACCGTCCGCCGACGACGAACGCAAGGACACCGGCCCTTCCGCCGACACACAAAATCAGACCGCAGACCGCGGCACCGCTCCCGGCTCGCCCGCACCCGTTCCCTCCCGGGGATTTTTTTCGCCCGACGAACGCCTCGCCCGCGCCGCAAGCCTGCTCGAACGCCACGACTCCATCTCCCGCCGCATCGACAAAAAAAACGGAAAATAACCGGCTTTTTCTGCGCCTCGCGGCGCCAACCGATTTTTTACCCTCACGCGGCGATGCGTCGCTCCCGAAACGGTCGGACAAGCCGCGGGATCGCTCCTTTCCCCGCGCGCGGACAAGCAAGTTGCAGGATCGCCTCTTTTTCTGTGCACGGACAAGCAAGCCGCGGGATCGCCGCCTTTTTCCGCGCACGGAC
>USSJ01000028.1 GCA_900557285.1 uncultured Clostridia bacterium
CTTATTCCCGCAAACGCTACCGCAAAGGATATGGCAGTCGATTTTCTGCGTTTTATGGCAACGGACATCGCGCAGGATGCCTATGCGCAGGCGACGGACGGCGCAAGTCTTCCTTTTAACTACAATATCCGCGAGAAAAATCCCGAACTGTACAATCAATTTTCTGCCATTCAGAAATCGAGGATCGATTATTTCTATCCTGAAACGGAGACATTGTACACGGTGAACACGCTTCCCATGGAAAACCGTTATGCGCTTTATTACTACGGACAGGTCACCGCATTTCAGCCCACGGAATGGTATACGGTACTGCGTCAGGATAAAAACGACAAGACGCCTGTTTATTATTGGAATGAGACGGTCAGTTACTGGACGCAGAGCCGTTTTGATACCGCTTTGCAGCGTGCGGGACTGAAATAGTCTGAAACAGAAGGGAGGAAAATTCAATGAAAAAGGCAGCAGCAGTAACGCTGGCGCTTCTGTTATCGCTCACTCTCTTCGCCGGTTGCGGCGAAGAGAAAACAGCGGAGCAGAAATATCCCGGAACGCTCAAAGAAACGCATATCTGGACGACTTCTGCCACTGAAAAGGTGCTCAAAGAGAAACCGTACGGCAGTTACGAAAATATAAAGACAGATGGATTGCGTATACTTGCGGCGAGAAACGAATACGAATCGGCGCAGATCATTCTCAGCGCTACGGGCGAAGAGGGACGCGATATCCGCTATGAGGTGAAAGCAAACGATCTCACTTGCGGAACGGAAAAACTTTCGGCGGCCAATGCGGCGATCTTTCATGAAAAGTACATCCGCGTAAGTACGACTTCGGAAGAGGCCGGTTGGTATCCCGATGCGCTTGTTCCGTATGAAAATATCAAAGAAGCGGGCGAAAACGTCGTGGCGGCAGGGGAAAACCAGGGACTGTATGTGCGCTGGTATATTCCGGAAGATCAGGCGGCGGGCGTATATACGGGCAATGTCACGGTCACGGTAGGGGGAGAAAGTGAAAACGTTCCTGTCACCCTTGAAGTGCGCGACGTTACCGTTCCCGAAGAGAACCATGCGCAGAGTGTATTCCTCAATGAGTGGTATTTCTACCGCGGCGAACTGGACAGTACGCAGGAAATGTTCGACAAATACAATGAAGCGCTGATCGATTATCGCCTCAACCCCAATTATATTCTTTACGATTTTGACGTAAAATCGGATGAAGGGATCCGGGCGTATGTGGACAAAGCGTACGAATATGTACAAAATCCGCTTTGTTCCACCATCTCGCTGCCGTATGCGTCTGCGTTCATGAGCGGGGCGCAGGTGGACGAAAAATATGCGCAATATCTGCGGCTCGAAGAGAGTGAAGGGATGTACCTGACCGATCATGAAAACTATGATTTCACGACGGCGGCGTACAACGTCGTGAAAAACAGCGGTACGCTGGAAGCGCTTGACGGAGATCTGATGGAAAAACATATCGCCGCGTTTGCGGAAAAGAGCCTGACCGAAGGGTATGACCTTTTCTCCAAACTGGTCACTTATTTCCGTATGATCGATGAAACGCACGACGCGCTCGGGTATTCGCGCGTCAAGATGATCAGCGTCATCTTCCGCGGGGTGGCCAACAAGGCCGCGGAGCAAATGCTGGCCGAAAAGTCTTCCCTGATCGCGAAGTATCCTCAGCTGGATGCAAAAGCGAAGGAAAACGGTTATGCTTCCGCAGATGCGTTCATCGAATCGCTCGCGGAAAGTCTGCAAAATATGTATCATATAGCGACGATTGCGTCGCAGACGGATTACAATGAGATTCTTCCTTATCTGGAAGGCGGATGTCCGCTGTTCGACGCCTATGATACCGAAGAAGGCAGGGCGAACTATAACAGTCAGACAAAGCGCTGGTGGTACGGTTGTGTGGCTCCGGAACCTCCCTATGCGACGTATCGTATCGACGATTCCATGCTGGATCCGAGGATGGTCAGTTGGATGCAGGCGGAATACGGAGTTGTAGGCAACCTGTACTGGGCGACGACAATCTATGCCGATAATCTTACATGGACGTATCAGCCTATTTATGATTATTACGAAGGCAATGCCATGCGTTATCCCGGTGCGAACGGAGACGGATTCCTGTTTTATCCGGGTGCGCAGTACGGGGTGGACGGACCGGTGGCGAGTATGCGCCTCGAAGCGATCCGCGACGGGTTGGAAGAATACGAACTTCTCTATGCCATGCGGGAAACGTATGAAACGAGCGGGCTGAATACCGATGCGAACGGGGACGGGGTCAGCGATGAATTTTCCGAAATGATGGGCAGTCTCGTTTCGGAATTATACGACGGGACAGTCGTCACGGCAAACACTTCCTCATTTGATACGGCGCGCGAAACGCTGTTCGATCTGTACGAACTCAATGCGTCGCCTGCCAGATTCAGCATAACGGCGAGGTCGGACAACAGCGGCGCGGCGACGCTGACGTTTGCGGCGGCAGAAGGTGCGCAGATCTCCCTTGCGGAAGGGACGCCCGATTCCGTTCGCCTGAGTGAAGGAGTAAGCAACGGCAGCGGCATGAAAGTATATACCGTTACCGCAAATCTGACCCAAAACGATTCCAATATGCTTCGTCTGAATATTTCGGCGGAAGACAAAACGTATACGTACGAAACGTATTTTGGCGGTCGGGCGTATGTCAATGCTGTATCTGACGAATCCGTTACGGCGGCGGATATATCCAAAGTCGAAGGTGGGGTGGATGTTTCTGCGCAGAAAGAAGAAGGAATGATGAAAGTTACTCTTGCCGCCCGTGCAAGCACGGATATAAGGCAGGGATTCCTGCTCCGCGGTACACTGATCACGGGGATCGGCAAGGAAACCGACAGGATCGAGATCGCCGTACAGGGACCTGAAAACAGGCTTGTTTCCGTCTATCTGGTCGGTGACAAAGGCATCACCTCTTTGGGCAGCATTACGTTTGGCGGCGGGCAGGAAATGGCAGTGCTTTCGTTTGCATCCGCCGATTGGAACAAAGTCGGCACTCTGCAAAGCCTGCGTTTTGAGTTCGCTTCCGGAACGGAAGAGACTGTGCTTTCGATTGAAAAGATCGTCGTGTACGGTAAATAAGGAGGGGATTTCGTATGAAAAAAGCATGGATCGCTATCCTGTTGTCGGCTTTTCTTGCCTGTTCGGCGGCGGCGTTTGCAGCCTGTTCGGACGGGGGAAGCGGGAGCACGACGATCAGTTTTGCCACCTATGAGAGCTGGGAAGAGGGGTTTTCTTATCTGAGCATCATGGACGGATTCGGTCGGGTATCCAGGTCGGATGAACAGGCGCACGGCGGAACGTATTCCGCAAAAGTGCAGCCGCTCGGCTCGCACACCGATCCCGACACAAAACCGTATTTCTATTATCCCATGAAGATAGAAGGGGACGGCGGCTACGATTATTCGGATTTCACCTATCTCAACGAGATCCGTTTCTGGATGTATAATGCACAGGATCAGAAAGTAGGATTTGAATTTTGTATCATAGCCAGCATAGCGGACATCGAAGGTACAGACTGCAAAGGCGTGCTGAATGTGGAACTTTCCCCGAAAACGTGGACAGAAGTTGTATATAAACCGGACTATACCGCATTGCAGAATATGTGCGATGTAGCGAACATAGCGGGTATCGGTTTTCGTTTTGATAACTGTAAATCGGCGGATATTTCCGCAGCTCCCGTTCTTTACCTCGACGACATCACACTGAACAGATCGGGAAAAGCGAATATCGTCATAGAGGAGAGCGTGCCTGCCCGCGGAGAGATCCAGTCATTTGATGCGGCTTCCTCGCTGGTGTATGTAAGCATGGACAGCGGCATCGATTTTGCGGAGACGTGGTTGCCTTTCGGCAGCGAAAAACTGCCGGACGGGGTGAAGGGCGGCGTGGAATTTTCTATTACGGATTCGGATATCGGCACGTGGCCCCGCCTTAAATTCGATTCGCGTACCCTGCAGGGCGAACTGGAAAAAGCAGATTATTTCAGCCTTTTGCTGTATTTTGATGTTCCCGACGAAAACATCGATACCGTTGAGATCCGCATGGTTCCCGACACGGGCGATGCATATACGGAATATGTCAGGACGAATGAATGGGTAGAACTGAAGATCGACACCGACATCATTATGAACAATTGGAGTACGGTGATCGGTATTCAGTCGCGCGGGCTTTTCTGGGTGCAGAACGGTTCGCAGGGATATTGTTTCAATGATATCAAGGCGATTCGCGTGGCGGATATCAAGGGCGTATTCAACGAAGTGCGCGTTCCCGATTTTGGTACGGCGATGGCGGGGCAAGAGATTACTTTGCCTGCGGCAACGCTGGAAGTGAACGGGCAGACGGTCACGGCTCAGTCTTGGGAATGTTCCGTGGAGTATTCCGACAAGGCGCTTTACGAAGAGAAATTCGGAGCGATCGCGCTTAACAATTCGGTGTTCACTCCTCAGGCGGGCGGCATTTATTATGTGACGTACAGTGCCGTTTATAACGGAACGACTTACACCGCACAGGCAGAACTTTATGTTGAACGCAGGGCTGCGGCTTCGGGTGAGATCGAATCGTTTGACGATCCTTCCTCGCTGCAGAATGTGAGGCTGGAAAGCGGCCGCGTGTACACGGCGGAATATCTGTGGGCGGATGACGAGCGTCTCAGCGGCGCAGACGTCGTACTCGGCGGCGTGTCATATACCATTCCTTCCACGGGCGGTACGGGCAGCTGGCCCATGTTCTCGGTCACGCCTCGCGTATCCGCGAGCGCGATCGAAAGCAAATCCGAAGTTTCTTTCTGGATCTATCTGAAAGCAGACGAAAGCAAACTTACCGAAGAAAACAAGACCGCGGGCATCCGTGTCGCTGTTTTCCCGACACCCGGCAGCACGGGAGACGTCCGTATCGACAAGTATGTAATGCCGAACGAGTGGACAAAAATCACGGTAACGGCATCGGCTTTTGTGTCCTGTTATAACAATGTGGGGGTTGGAAAGACCGGATTCTTCTGGGTACAGAACGGCGCTCCTGCTGATCTTATAACCGAGATACGCATTGCAGGCATTCTTGCGACGGGTGAAAAGATCGATCGGCCTGCCGCGGCGGAGAATGAAATCGAAAACTTTGCCGACGCGGGCAGCGTGGACGGCCTGAGCATTGCCAATGATGCGGAAAACATCGGCTGGACGGACAAAGATGTTCCGGGAGGCGGCAGTGCGGCGTATGCGGACATCAAGGCGCCGGATAAAAGTTCTGAATATGAACCTTATCCCGCCGTCGCAGTTACGGCGCGGCAGAACATAGCCGCATATCGCGCATTGCAAGAGCAGGGGTATAATGCGGTCACAATGCAGGTGTACCTTGTTCCCGAGAATGCGCAAAATGCCGGCAAACTTGCGCGGATGAATTACTGGGCGCAGCAGAGCGGCATGAACGATTCGCAGGGGACGGTTGCCGTCGGAAAGTGGGTCACGCTCACTTTCAGCCTGGATGCTTATCTTACCGCGCTGGAACAGACGGAAAACGCCAGTGTGAAAATGTTCTGGGTGCAGAGCAGTTATGATCTTCCCATAGAGCGTATCTATGTCCGTAACGTTCAGCTGAATAAAACGAACGACATTGCCGATCTTGCAAGCGAAGGGTTTGTATTGTTTGAATCGGGCGATCTGGATGTGACGTACGGCTATGAAACGAGCGGTGTTCCGCAAGGGTATGACAGTGCGCTGAAAGCGACGTTTGTCAATAAGAAGGCCAACTATCCTAATTTCAAATTCTCCGCTGACAAGAACCTGTTGACGGGAAGCGAAGCATTGAAAGTGACGCTGTACATTGAAGCGACGGGTACGGAAAGCGTGAAAGCTGTGATGTGGCCGTACGGCGGCAAGGCGGTGTCGGGAGTGAGTCTGGAAACCAACAAATGGATCACTCTCGAGTTTGAAAAAGACGCACTCATGGAGGTGTACGGCTGGTCGGGTACAAACGGCATAGCAAATACGAATCTTTTCTGGTTCACCAACGAACAGGATGTTTCGGCGGTGTATGTGGCAAAAATCGAGGCAGGTTCGCTGAGTGCGAAAAACATTGCCTTTGCGGAAGCAGGCTTCTCGCTGAATCAGACGTCGTTCACGACGTACGAAGACGGGAACGATCTGAAAGCGTGGGTGGAGATCTACAACAGCAAAGGGTATGCGTATACCTTCACGATCGAGCACAACGGCAAGACGTTGGAAGAAGGGAAAGACTACACGGTGGAAGGCGGCAACAATGGCCGTGCGGCGGTGCTTATCAATCCGGAATCGGGTAACTATGCGATCCGATTCCGCGGTTATGGGGATCGGTTTGCGGAAGGAACGATCGCGTTCAGTGTCGCGGCCAAAGAGTATGCGGTGAAGATCGATGCTCCGGCGGTCGGGACGGCAGGCGCGGAATATACACTGCCGATGGCGGAGCTGACGGGAGCCGATCATCCCGAAAAAGCAGTCTGGACGTATGAGGTGCTGTTTGAAGGCGAAACTTCGGGGCTGCAAGTCGTAAACGGCAAGTTTACGCCCGAAAAGAAAGGGACGTACACGGTCATTTACAGGGCAGAATATTGCGGCAGACAGTACGAGAATCGAGTGGACATCGAAGCGGGAACGTATGCGGTCGTGGTTCCGGCGTTGGAGGACGGCACGAACGGGCAAGAATATATGCTTCCTGCAGGTGTGCTGCGGACGGCGGCAGGCAGTGCGGTGACGGATGACGGCATTGTGTGGACGTACGCGGCGGTGTATGAAGAGAAAGAATTATATGAAGGACTGTACGGAGAGATTTTTGTGCAGGACGGCAAATTCACGCCGATGATGGCGGGCAGTTATACGGTGACATACACGGCGGAATACAACGGAGAGAGGTTTACGCAGGTACAGACGCTTACAGTCGTGCGAGCTGCCGCGGCGGAAAACGAAATCGAATCTTTCAACGACATAGCGTCGCTCGATATTGTCAGGCTGGAAAGCGGATCCGATTATAATAAAGAGTATTTGCCTTTGAACGACGAAAGACTGCCTGAGGGGGCAAAGGGCGGTGTATCTTTTACAGGGATCTATGCCGAAGGCGGGGATGCAAGCTGGCCGAAACTGCATTTCAGTTCTTTGCGTATGGATGCGGCTGTTGTCAAAACGTACAGCGAAGTCGTTGTTCCGATGTATATTGCGGTAAAAGACAGTATTGCAACGCCCGAAATTCAGATCGATATCAACGGATCGCGTTTGGTCGTCAAAACAAATACATGGGTAAACGTAACGTTTACGTCAGCATATTTTGCAGACAACTTCGTTAGCGGCGTATGCTTTGTGCAGAACGGCGGAGACGGAGTCGTCAATCGAGTCACCGAAGTCCGCATTGCAAGCGTGTATGCCGAAAATAATGATCCTGTTTTGATAGATATGACCCGTGCGGACGCGAGATTGTTCTGGGCAGACGTAGGGAACGAATTGATTTATAACGATGATCAAGGCAACGCCAAATATTATGATCGTTCTCTTGCGCCGTCAGGCATGCCCGAAGGGTACGAACGTGCCGTTCAGTTAAAAGCCAACACAGTTACGGCCGATAAGTGGCCCGCGGTATTTATTTATACGATTACGCAGGAAATTGTTCAGGGATATATAGAGCAGGGTTATAGGGCAGTAACTTTCTGGATGTATGTTGAAAATGCGGAAGGTTCTCAACGCAGCGATTTGCAGATAAGGCTGCTTCCCGACGTGTATTCGGAGCAGAATGTCGCGACGGGTGAGTGGGTAAAACTTGAAGTGTCGCTCACGTTGCTGAAAGATCTGGTAAATGATTCCAAAACGGAATTAAAGCTGTTCTGGGCAACTCTTCCCGTTTCTGATCCCATAAGTTCGATCTGGCTGACAGGTTTTACGTTGGAACAACAGTTCGATCGGATAAATGTAATTGATTTCAGTTCGGACGCGACGGCATATTTTGACGTTGCGACCGAGGGCGACACGCCGAACGTTACTGCGTCCTGGGTCGAGCAAAACAATTTGCCGGGAAAAGCGAACCTGCCGCAAAACGGTGCGGTAAAACTTTCGACGCAGGAAGGCAGGCAAGCGGGCGTACGCATCAAATCAGACATTGGCCGGGAAATGTATCGCAGAGGCTATACGGCAAAAATGCTTGTCTATATCGAAACGGAAAACGATACTGAGGTCAATTATTCCTCGATACACAACGGCTCCGTTTCCGGAGGGACTATCGAAACGAACCGGTGGGTGGAAATAGAGATCCCCGCTTATCAGGACGGAGAACAAAACGATTTGTATGATGTTTACGAGTGGTTCTCCGGCGGATATACGGGCTGGTTTGTAATACCCAAAACGAATGACGGAGAAGTAACAAACCCGCAGGGTGTTACGGCTATCTATGTTGCGGGTGCGTGGTTAGAATAATAGGACGTGATCAAATGTAAAGAAGGCGGCGCAGACGCCGCCTTCTTTGGTAGAGCAGAAAATTCGAAAAGGTCTTGACTTTTTAATTTTCCTCTGCTAAATTATAAGTGGTTATCTGAAAAAAGGAGCAAAAACATGAAAAGAATTTTACCGGCTTATCCTTTGTGGGTGATCGATCCGATGTTTTCCGTCTGGTCAAAAACGGATGCGCTGAATGGCGGCGATACTGTATTCTGGACGGGGCTGGAACACCGTGCCTGCGGTTTTGTGCGGTATAACGGCAAGACCTATTGCTTTTTGGGCAGGCGCGACGGGGCAATTCCTCTGAAACAGACGGATGTGGCCATCAGTGCGTTTTCGACGGATTATAGTTTTCGCGGAGAAGAGTTTACGTTGAAAGTCCGCTTTGTATCTCCGCTTTTGCCGAATAATTCAGAGGTGCTTTCCTGCCCTGTGTGTTATACGGAATATGAAGTAGACCCGGAAGGGGAACTTCCCGCAGATTTTTCTGTGGCGATCTCGTTGGATGAAGAATTCTGTTATAACGGTGAACGTGCCTGGGTAGTTGGCGGAGTGCTGCCGCTCAGGGGGTATGAAGCGGCTTATTTTACGCGCGGGCGCAACCTGGTCCTTTCGGATACGAGCGACTGTGTCGCTCCC
>USSJ01000029.1 GCA_900557285.1 uncultured Clostridia bacterium
ACACGAACGAACTTGATACCATGATCCGTAAACACTCTTTGAAGGTAAAAGACTTTTATACGAGTGAGGAAGCAAGGGAGTATAAACCGCGAAAGGGTATTTTTGAAAAAGGATTGAAAAAATTTGGCATAAAAGCGGAAGAAGCTGTTTATGTCGGTGATTCGCTGCGCAATGATTATTTCGGTGCGCGCGGTGCGAGGATTGATTCTGTATGGCTGAATCGTCTGAACGCCGAAATTCCGAGCGGTGTCGTAAGTTGTCCGGATTTCAATGCTGTTCTTCCTCTTGTTTTGCGGCAGGAGTTTCCGAAAGGATAAAAGCGGATTTGATTAGTATAGCCGTATTCGTGCAAAAGATCGGATAAAAGTCTTGATGGCGTGGCTGAAAGATGATATATCCGTTTGTCAGTGGCCTTTACAGGGCTGGGAGATAAAGAGCAAATGGTAAAGTCGGGAGAGGGGAATTTTTTTGACCGCGTATACGAACGCGTAAGGCAGATCCCTTTCGGCAGGGTCGCGACCTATGGTCAGATCGCAAAAGCATGCGGCGCGCCCCGCTCGTCCCGTGCGGTAGGATATGCATTGCATGTAAATCCGATGCCGGGGATTATTCCTTGTCATCGCGTGGTGAACAGGGACGGCAGACTTGCGCCGGGGTTTGCGTTCGGTGGGCCGGAAATACAGAAAGACATGTTGGAAAAAGAGGGCGTTTCTGTAGAGAAACGCCCCGATCATATGTATTATGTCGATTTAAACAGGTACGGGATTCTGGCTTTTCAGGAATATGAAAAGTAATATGTCTGGCAGAATCCGTTTGAGGTGGTAATCATGGCGGGAATTTATATTCATATTCCTTTTTGCAAATCGAAGTGCAGGTATTGTGATTTTACTTCGTATCCGAGCAAAATCGGATATGCGGATGCCTACATGGCGTGCGTATATAAAGAAATGAAACTGCGTGCGCCCGAGCTGAAAGATAAAACTTTTGATACGGTATATTTCGGGGGCGGTACGCCGTCAGTCATCGACGCTATGTCCATAGTCGGATGCATGAACCTGATCCGATCGGATTTTAATTTGGCGAAGAATGCGGAAGTTACGATCGAGATCAATCCGGGGACTGCGGATGAGGAGAAGATTGCTTTGTACAAAAAGGCAGGGATCAATCGGTTTTCGATCGGCTTGCAATCGGCAAATGATTCCATCCTGGAGGATATCGGACGCATACATACGGCCGATGATTTTGTGAAGACGTGTTCAATGCTCGGAGATGTTAACAAGAGCGCGGACATCATGATCGGTCTTAAAAATCAAAGGCAAGAGGATATATCTGAGTCGATCGATCTGGCTGTTCGGTGCGGGGTAAAACACATATCCATGTATGCCCTGACTCCGGAGGACGGAACTCCGATGTATTCCGATTATCTGAACGGAGAACTTCCTGATTCGGATGAGGTTGCGGATCAGTACGAGAAGGCGAGAGTGTATCTGAAGGAGAAAGGATTTTTCCGTTACGAAGTTTCGAATTTTGCCGTTCCCGGATACGAATCGCGGCATAATCTGAATTATTGGAGAAGGGGCGAATATATAGGATTCGGCGTGGCTGCAAGCTCTTTTATGAACAACAGAAGATTTACCAATACGCGTGATCTTGACGAGTATATGAAATGTATCATGACAAATTATTATCCTGTGGTTGATAATGCATTGATCGAGGGGGATGACGCTAAATTTGAAATGGTCATGCTTGCGTTGCGCACGGCGGAAGGGTTGAGTCTTGCAAAATATAAGAATACGTTCGGGACGGATTTTCCTGTCGATTTTTTCGAACCGCTGAAAAAGAATGTCCGATATCTTGTCTGCGAGAATGGAAGAGTGCGCATCAAGGATGAATATTTATATGTGCAAAATTCTATTTTGATGGATTTTTTGCAGTAATGCGAAGTACTATGTGTGGTATAATTGGATAATTTAGACAAAATAAAGCCCCGTTACGGGCTTTATTTTGCTATGTGACCGGAATACGGTTATTCAAGGCATAAAAACTGAGCGAGCATCGATTTTTCCGTGGTCAGCTCTTTATCGTATTTCGGGACAGCCGTTGGGTTGTCTTATGCTTTCAAGTCAGGCTCTTGGCTGTTTTGTGGCAAGCACTTCACCGGTTTCGGCATCGGCGAGCATGGCAAACGTATTGCCGCTGCGGTCTGTCAGCCCGATATAATAGTAGCATTCGTTGTTTTCATACAGGAGCCTTACGTAGATTTCGGCGCAAAAAACATTTCCGTCGGACAACTCGTTAAATTGTTCGGGTTCTTCTGCCGATACTTTTTTCAGCAGGTCGGACAAGGATAGAACGTCGTCGCCTTTGACGCTTTCGGCCTGAATGGAAATGGAAGAAGCTTCGTCCGATTCCGTATCGGTAAAAGTAAACACGATTTCTTTTTCTTGCGGTGCGGAAATGGATTGCGACCAGGTGTGAACCATTTTTACGCTGTCGAAGGAAAGTTCTCCTTCATAATTTTTTCCGCCCAGAGAAAATTGAACTATGTATGTCTTTGTGTTGTCCGGGGTGGAAAACGCAAGTTCGAACATATCGCTCATTTCGGCTGTATTCCCGTCCGCCTGATAGGGATATTCTTTTTGGGAGCAGGATGCGAATACGCTGTAATCTCCGCTCGATCCGTAAAAGATATCGCTCCTGTATTCGGAGACATATTTTGTCAGGTCTGGGGTTCGGCTGCATCCTGCGGCAGGGATCAGTGCGAACAGACACAGGGCCAGCATTCCGGTGAACAGAATTTTTTTCATGATTACCTCGATGGAATTTTTTTTGTTTATACTATTTTATGGTGCAGTTGCGAGGAAAATGCGGAATTATATCGGGAAATTTTATTCATAGTGTTGCTTTTTTTGCTTGATTATGGTAAAATAATCAAAATTCAACACAGGTGGCTCAGTGCAGCCCGGAGAGAGTTTGAATCGGAAGAAGTGCCGTGCAGACCGAAACTTATAATTTGCGGTTAACGGAACAGAACCGAGGAGCGATTTGCATGGGAAAACTGATTGTTAAAACGGCGGCGATCACGCTTGCCTGCATCATTGCGGTTGCGTTGATTTTGTTCGGCGTATTCAGCTTGTTTTTTCCTTCCGTGATGGTGGCCGTGACGGATAAACTGGGAATGGAATCGGCATGCGCGTCGTACAGTGTTTCGCAGTATAAAAAGAGCGGGACGATCGGGGATTTGTCCGCTGCGGTAAAGCGCAGTTATGCTGCAGGTCATTATGAGGATGCAGCGTCTTACGGTAAGATCCTGATCAATGACGACGGATTCACGGCTTTTTGTGATACGGCGGATGCGCAGATGAGTCCGGCGGAAGAATTGATCATGGGAAATACAGCTTATTATTATATAGGTATCACGGTGGCATCGCAATATTTTGTCGGATCGGATGAAGCGATCGATACGGCATTCGGAGCATTGGGCGACCGTTTTACGGAAAATAATCCGGTCGTATTTCTTGTAAATGCGGCGAAGAGTCGGGAAGATAAAGAATTTTGCGGGCAGGTTCTGGAGCGGTTGAGCGCATGGGATCCTCGGGCAGAGGATGAAAAATATTTTGAAGATTATAAAACTGCATTGGAAGAATATTGCCGTTAGTATTTAATTTGTCTTAATTTTACCAAAATAGAGAATAAAGAAGAGGAGATGCTTATGAACAAGATTGTGCAGGAAGGATTGACATTCGACGATGTATTGCTGATCCCTGCGGCATCGGATGTATTGCCGTCGGGGGTGAATCTGAACACGAAGCTTACGGATGATATTTCGTTGAACATACCGCTTATGAGTTCCGCGATGGACACGGTAACGGAGAGCCGTTTAGCGATAGCTTTGGCGAGGGAAGGCGGCATAGGCATTATCCATAAAAACATGACGATCGAAGAGCAGGCCAGCCAGGTCGACAAAGTAAAGCGCAGTGAGCACGGCGTTATTACGGATCCGTTCTTTTTGTCGCCGGACAACAGTGTACGCGAAGCGGTAGCCTTGATGGAGCGTTATAAGATCAGCGGGGTACCGATCACGAAGAACGGAAAGCTGGTCGGGATTCTGACGAACCGTGATCTTCGGTTTGAGAATAATTATGATCAGCCGATCGACAATGTAATGACGAAAGAGAATCTTGTGACGGCTCCGGTAGGGACTTCATTGGAGGAAGCGCAGAAGATACTCGGCAAGCACAGGATTGAGAAATTGCCGATCGTAGACAAAGACGGATATCTGAAAGGTCTGATCACGATCAAAGACATTGAAAAGAGTATCCAGTATCCGAATTCGGCGCGCGACAAAAACGGCAGACTTCTGGTCGGCGCGGCAGTGGGAACGGCGGCGA
Organism: uncultured Clostridia bacterium; assembly: GCA_900557285.1. Lineage (GTDB taxonomy): Bacteria > Bacillota > Clostridia > Christensenellales > Borkfalkiaceae > Borkfalkia. The sequence goes on from USSJ01000029.1 coordinate 4,392, forward strand.
ATACGATGGAGCGCATTGCGGCTTTGGTTTCGGCGAAAGTGGACGTGATCACGGTGGATACGGCGCACGGGCACAGCAAGGGAGTTATCGAGGAAGTTGCAAAGATCAAAGCGAAATATCCGAATTTGCCGTTGATTGCCGGAAATGTAGCGACGGCGGAAGCGACGAAGGCTTTGTTTGATGTCGGTGCGGATGTAGTGAAAGTCGGCATCGGACCGGGCTCGATTTGCACGACCCGTATTGTGGCGGGGATCGGCATGCCGCAGCTGACGGCGATCATGAACTGTGCGGAGCAGGCGGACAAGATGGGCAAACGCATTATTGCGGACGGCGGTATCAAGTACAGCGGAGATATCGTAAAGGCGATCGGGGCAGGTGCTTCGGTGGTAATGATCGGCAGCTTGTTTGCCGGTACGTTGGAGAGCCCGGGAGAAATCGAGATATACCAGGGCAGGAGCTTTAAAGTTTATCGCGGAATGGGATCTTTGGGCGCGATGGCGGCGGGCAGCAAAGACAGGTATTTCCAGGAGAATGCGCAGAAGTTTGTGCCGGAAGGCGTGGAAGGGCGCGTTCCTTACAGGGGGAGCCTGGCGGACATCGTATTCCAGATGATGGGCGGATTGCGTGCAGGAATGGGATATTGCGGAATGCATACGATCGACGAAATGCGCAAAAAGGCGAAATTTGTCCGCATCACGAATGCGAGCCTGGTGGAAAGTCATCCGCATGATATTTCCATAACGAAGGAATCACCGAATTACAGTCCTCGCGGGCTGTAAGGGAAATGCGTGTACCGCGGGGGGAAGCCGCGGTACATTCTTTTGTAAAAATATACGAATCGAAAGACGGAGAAACGAATCATGCAGCATCAGAAAGTTTTGGTTCTGGATTTTGGCGGACAATACAATCAGCTGATCGCGCGGCGTGTGCGTGAGCAGGGAGTTTACTGTGATCTTGTTCCATACAATAAGACGATCGAAGAGATACTGGATTACGATCCGATCGGAATTATATTTACGGGCGGGCCGAACAGTGTATATGCGGAAGACGCGCCGGATGTGGACAAGAGAATATTTGAATTGAATATACCGATTCTCGGCATATGTTACGGATGCCAGCTGATCGCATACAAATTAGGCGGCGACGTGACGCATGCGGATACGCGCGAATACGGGAAAAGCGAGATCACCTATGATACGTCCAGCAAGATATTTGCGGATGTGACGAAGAACAATATTTGCTGGATGAGTCATACCGACTATGTAAGCCGGGTACCGGAAGGTTTCCGTATAACGGCGGCGACGAAGACTTGTCCTGCGGCGGGGTTTGAGAATGCGTCGCGGAAAATTTACGGGATCCAGTTCCATACGGAAGTGCATCATACGCAGGAAGGCGAAAAGATCCTGCACAATTTCCTTTATGACGTGTGCGGAGCAAAAGGCGACTGGACGATGTCAAATTTTGTGAATGAACAGGTTGCGCACCTGAAGGAAAAGCTTGCGGGCAAGAAAGTTCTTTGCGCGATGAGCGGGGGTGTTGACAGTGCGGTGGCGGCGACTTTGGTGCACCGTGCGGCAGGAGATAATCTGACCTGTGTGTTTGTGGATCATGGTTTGCTCCGCAAAGGCGAATCGGAAGAAGTTGTGAGCGTTTTCCGCGATAAGCTGGGCATGAATCTGATACGGGCGGATGCAGGCGAGCGGTTTTTGTCGAAATTGAAGGGCGTATCCGATCCCGAGCGCAAGCGCAAGATCATCGGGGAAGAGTTTATCAAAGTATTTGAGGCGGAAGCCAAAAAAATAGGTGCCGTGGATTTTCTTGTGCAGGGAACCATTTATCCGGACGTCATCGAGAGCGGGAAGGGAGCGTCGGCGGTGATCAAGAGCCATCACAATGTCGGCGGATTGCCTTCGGTGGTAGATTTTAAAGAGATCATCGAACCGCTGCGCGATCTTTTCAAAGACGAGGTGCGGCGTGTGGGTACGGAACTCGGATTGCCGGATTCCGTCGTACAGAGACAGCCTTTCCCCGGCCCGGGACTTGCGATCCGAATTATGGGCGAGGTCACGGAGGAAAAATTGAAAACGCTTCGGGACGCGGATTATATCATGCGGGAAGAAATCGCCAAAGCGGGCCTTGACAGAGAAATATGGCAATATTTTGCAGTGATCACGTCGACGAATACGGTCGGGGTCATGGGCGATGCGCGCACATATGAACCGGTGATTGCATTGCGCGCGGTGACCAGTGTGGACGCGATGACGGCGGATTGGGCGCATATTCCTTATGAAGTGCTGGAAAAGATCTCTTCCAGGATCATAAACGAAGTGGACCATGCGAACCGCATCGTGTATGACATCACGAGCAAGCCGCCTGCAACGATCGAATGGGAATAATTTCAGTATAAAAAAATATCAAGATACGGAGGGGAAAAATGGTAAACAACAAACGTCCGGAAGATATGGCAAGGATCGACAATGCCCAACTTGCGGAAAAGTTTATCGATGAGCAGGTCAAAGCCGTCAGGGAGCAGGTCAAAGACAAAAAAGTGTTGTTGGCGCTCTCCGGCGGAGTGGATTCGTCGGTCGTCGCAGCGCTGCTGATCAAAGCGATCGGCCGGAATCTCGTATGCGTGCATGTCAATCACGGTCTGTTGCGCAAGGGCGAGCCGGAGCAGGTCGTGGAGGTATTTCGCGGTCAGATGAACGCGAATCTCATTTACGTTGACGCGGTGGATCGTTTTCTCGATAAGCTGGCAGGCGTTGCAGATCCTGAGACGAAGCGCAAGATCATAGGCGCGGAGTTTATCCGCGTCTTTGAGGAAGAGGCGCGCAAACAGAACGGAATCGAGTTTCTGGCGCAGGGAACGATTTATCCGGATATTTTGGAAAGCGGGCCGGTCAAGGCGCATCACAATGTCGGAGGGCTTCCGGAAGATTTGAAATTCGAGCTGGTGGAGCCTTTGAAATTCTTGTTCAAGGATGAAGTGCGCGTGGTCGGAAAAGCGCTGGGATTGCCGGATAACATGGTATACCGTCAGCCGTTCCCGGGGCCGGGATTGGGAGTGCGGTGCCTGGGAGCGATCACACGCGACCGACTGGAAGCGGTGCGGGAATCGGATGCGATCCTGCGGGAAGAATTTGCGAAAAACGGGTTGGAAGGAAAGGTCTGGCAGTATTTTACCGTGGTGCCGGATTTCAAGTCCGTCGGCGTAAAAGACGGAAAGCGCACGTTTGCATATCCTGTCATTCTGAGAGCCGTCAATACGAAAGACGCCATGACGGCGACGGTGGAAGACGTACCGTTTGCGCTGTTGCAGCACATTACGGCGCGCATAACGAACGAAGTGCCCGGCGTAAACCGCGTCTTGTACGATCTGACCCCGAAGCCTTGCGGAACGATCGAATGGGAATAATTTTAGTGAACAAAAAACAGGTTTCTGTATAAGATTGAAACACCTTTGTGAAATTTTTGCAAAGGTGTTTCTTTTTTTTCGGATATGTGCTATACTAAAGTGATGTCTTTTTGCGTCCACGATAACAGGCAAAGGGATAAGGGAAACAAAGATGGCGGAAATGACAGAGAAAGAAATGCGCGAGTTTATCAAGAGCCGAAAGTATCCGGATAAGCAGTTTTATCTGGATCTTTTGGATGATGAGAAACAGCGCCGTTATGAAGATCTGCGGGTGCGGGTCGTAATGAGCCTTCTGAAGAGCTGTTATATCAACCGTCTGAAGCTGAAGATCAAGGAAGCGCAGGAGCAGGCAGCGGAGATGCGAAGCGGTGAATTCACTGCGGAGAATTACAGGGCGATCATAGGTCTGAATGCGCAGATACGCGGCTGGAGGGAAGAGATCGAGGGATTCAAGGGATTTTTTGTCGAGCCATATTTTGCGCGGATGGATCTTTATGACGATAAGGAAGGCTATAACAGCTATTATATCGGGAAAAAGGGAGACGTCAATCTGGAAATTGTGGATTGGCGCGCGCCGCTTGCCCGAAAATACTATCAGAAGAGCCAGATCGTATTTTCGATCAACGAATACAATTACAAGCAGATCCTGCGCCGTGCTTTAAGGACGGCGAACGGCCGGTTTCTGGACTTTAAAAACGAATATCTGAGCCTGAAAGATTATCTGACCAAAGAGGAGATCGCGGGCAGGGACGAAGAAATAATTTTTGATCCTTATCTGAAAGAAATACTGCGGGCGCGGAAAGAGCAGTCTGAAATATCGGACATTATCGAGACGATCCAGGAAAAGCAGTATGAGATCATCACCAAGCCTGAACAGGAAAGTTTTGTTTTGCAGGGATGTGCGGGAAGCGGCAAGACGATGATCATGCTGCATCGGCTCAGCTTTCTCATGTACAACAATGAAAACCTCAAACCTGCGGATGTGTTGGTGATCACGCCGAGCGACTCGTTCAATGCTTTTATCGATGAATTGTCGCAGGTATTGGAACTGGAAAAAGTCAAGACGCGGCATATCGACGAATATTTTCAGCTGTTGCTGAAAAATGAAGGGATTGACCTGGACGGGAAGATCGACTATGCGGCCAAAGTACCGCTTAAATATCTGGAATATATCTATTCGGAAAAATTTTAGGCTATGTCACAACAAACAGTTGATAAATAGCCATTTTTATAGGGGAGTAT
>USSJ01000030.1 GCA_900557285.1 uncultured Clostridia bacterium
ACCGACGCGCCGCTGGCGTTCCGACCGGAGGAGAACCGGGTGCAGGAGCCCGGGGAAGCGGCCTATCCGCTGTTTTTGCGCTTGGAGTTTACGAAGCTCATTGAAAAGTTCGGCCTGACGGCGCAGAAGGCTCCGGCGGCGCAGGCGCCTGCCGTTTCCCTATGAAATCGCAAAGCAATATGCTTTGCTTTTTTTATCCGATTTCCTGCTTTCCTGAATATGTCAGCCCGTTTCTTCGTTTTGAAAATCTATTAAAAGAGCGTCCGTGTTCCCAGCCACCCTGCACCCGGGCGGTCTGTCCCCGACGAAATTTTTCGGAGAATGTTGCCCGACAAAGACATCGATTCCGCATATGTGAGGTCTGTCCTGCCGCCGCACATCTCATCCGCCGCCTGCAAGAGCCGCGCGATAAACGGATGCGTAGCGTTCCATGTCGTCAGCAAGATCCCCTTCCCGCCGTTGTTTACAGCCGTTTGCACGTGACAATGAATATTGTCCGGATCTTCCCACGGTGAACCGAGAACTTCAAACCCGTTTTGCCTGAAAAACTGACTCGTTTCCACTTCACCTTCGCGCACATCGTACTGCCAGTCCGCTATCACTACGCTTTTATCCAGCAAACCGATCGCTCCGCATGTTTCGCCGCCTGGAACCTGGTTCGCACTATACGGCGCGGGAAAACGCTTCGGATCCAGAAGCTGATCCCCCCACATGATTGCGCGCCTCCCGTCTTTTTTCAGGGAAGCCGCAATTTCATTGACATAATTAGCAAAAAGCAGCTTTTGTTCTCCTGCCTGCAGGCAGCGTTCACAAGTTGCAAAGCTGAAAGACTCATCCATTCCGATATGGAAATATTCTCCTTTGCCCGCAAGCTTTGCAAGCTCTTTTCTGACATCCCCGAGAATTTGCTTCACCGAAGGGTTCGTGACGCACCACGTCCAGCCGTCCGGTTCAAAGAGCGGAGCATAGAGCGGATTTTGCCCCAATACCACATGATCGGCTCCGTTCACGCGGCTCTGCGCGGCATGCCCCAGATGATTGAAAAACGGGACTACTTCCATGCCCAGCCACCGCGCTTCGTTCAGGATCGGAGTCAAATCTTTTTCGGTATAAGAATGGCCCGCCCACCCCAGCACGGGGAAAGTTTTAAAAGCATACGTTCCCCAGAATTCCAATACAAAATGGGTATAGCGGTACATCCCGCTCAGCCGTATAAACTGCTTCAATGCCTCCAAAGAAGTGGAAGGAAACAGACAATAATGAACACCGCGGAAAGACAATTCCGCCTTTTCGCAAAAATACCCGCAGGCAACCCGCATATCCGTGGCCACCACGTCGCCCACGGGACGGAACATCTGCAAAAATACGGTAAACGCCCTCGCAAGTTCTTGTGCGTCTTTCCCTTCGAGACAGATTCCCTGCTCAGTCACGCTGACTGAAAAATCGCAGCCGCACAATCCGCCCGCTTCTCCTTTCCCGAGAATAATTTTTCCTTCCTCACCGAACGCGAATTCCGCCTTGCTCAACCCAAGCGAAAAATTTTTATAAAGCTCTGCATAAAAAGCACACTGCTCTCCGCTGAACGAACGCGGGACCGTGATCGTCTGGCACTCTTGCAATATAAAATATCCGTGCCTTTTCTCTGCTGTCCGCGGTAAAGGATATACATAATACGGATTCATTTCAGATCTCCTCTTGGTTGAAATTTTACGATACGTTACTGCATTTCTGCTACAAAACCGCCGCCTTTGCAGATTTTATCCGCACAGGAAACGACAGAAAAATCCGCAATTTGAAAAAAAGAGAAACCCTTCGTTTTTTCTGTAAACGGTATCGGCTGCTCGTTTTGCCGTCTCCCGCGCCCGTCAGTTTCCGCACGCACTCGCCGGCACAACGACCGTCCTGCCCGCACGGATCGCATATCGATTTGTTCCCGCGATCAGACAGCCGTCCAGATCCGATGAATATACTTTAATATTCCCGTCCCCGTCAGCTTGTACGGAAAGATATCCCCTTTTGAGGGCGACCGTGACCGAACAATCGCGTATCAGCGACAGCACGGGCCGCACTTCAAAACTTTCGCCGAAATCTATATCCGTACGGATCCCATAGAAATAACGGGGTACCAGATACAAAACGCTCGATCCCCAGATATGGCAGCGGCTCATACCGAACGGTCGGTTGTACATGGGGCGCGGCGGTTCGTCCGTATCCCCTGTTTCAAAATACTCCCAGAACGTTTTTGCGCCCGCATTGACCATTCCGCCCCAATATTCAATAATTTCTTTTACCGCCCTTTCGTATTCGCCCAATTCAAACAGGCACGACAGCTTATACGACTGCATATACGGAGTCGTGATCGGAGGAATACTTTTATCGAAAAGAAGGGCATGCTTGATTTTATCGCGTTTTTCGGCATCGACGATGCCATACAATACCGCAAACATGTTTGCGTATGCACTGACTTCCTCTCCGACCGTTCCCTCCTTGCGGGAATGGCGGTACACGCCGCGCGCATCGTCCCAGAATACTTCGTCCGTTTTCGCCTTCAGCTTCCCGGCACGCTCGCGGTATTCCGCCGATTCTTTGCCGATCGCTTCACTGACTTTTGCAAAGGCGGACAGCGCCAGATAGAATAAAATTTGTTCAAAGCTCAATTCTCCCGACGTGTCTAACCGACTGTTCCAATCCACAAAAACCCAATCGCCCGGAAGCCCGTACAAAAAACCGTCGCCGTTCACTCTGGAACAGACATAGTCCATGTGCTCTTTATAGACAGGATATATCCTCTGCAAAAACTGCACATCGCCCGAATGTTCGTAATATTCCCAGACAGACAGAATGGCGTAAAGCGTATAATCCATTATGTGGTTTATGTACGCAGTGACGGGCGGTTTTCCGAATAATGCCACAATGCTTCGCTTGATTGCGGCAAAATCGCTGCTGCGATAATAATCCAGCCGAAACGCCTGGTATGCGTCGCCCTCCCACAGCCAACGGTCTCGCTTTGCACCGTCCAGATAAAATTCCCTGTCACACACCGAAAACGTATACGCCGCCGTCTTTACGATCTTATCGAGCAACGCATCGTTCGTTCCGAACGAAAACAATACTTTTTTCGGGTTGTATTCCTCCTCCGCCGACAACTCGTACGGCGAATCGGTCACGATACGCAAATAACGGAAAGCCCTGCTTTTACCGTCGTCATACAAACCGCCGTCAGGGGTAAAAAAGGCAATCTGCTCACAGTCATTGTCACTCATCGCTTCGGAAAGCGTTTCTCCGAAATAACAGCGGAATGGAGCGCGCCCGCATCCCCGCAGGCGGATATACCCCATGAAAATTTTTCCGTAATCGTATACCTTTCCGTCCTCGCACGGAAAAACCGCGGCAGAGATCGGTCTTTTCGGAAGTTTCCAGGTGTTCGGCGTCTGCTCACCGCAATCGATTTCCGATGCGGGCAACAGATGATATTGATCGTATGAGGCCAAAACGTTTGCATCGCTGCAAAAATATTCTCCGTCAACACAGATGCAAGGCAATCCGTCAGGATGATACACCCAGCAATGGATCTTGTGACTGCCCTTCTTTAACGAAACCGTACCCGTAAAATTTTCATAATATACGTTCGGCCCTTCCATAAACAGGCTGACTTCTCCTTCATGACGGATGCGGATCACCGTGTCCTCGGGAGCATCGAATTCCAAAATAAACTGCACGTTGTGCCAAGGACTGTCAACGCGCCAGAACGGCATAATCTGCACGCCGCGCTGAAATCGCCGAGCCTGTACCTTTTCCGCCAACATGATTTCATAATCGCCCGGATAACAAATCCATTTACCCTGTCTCATACTATCGGGCGGCAGGTTTGCCTGCCGCCCCGTCCTCCTTCTTTAAACAATCGTATATGTGAGCGTGATCGTCTGATCCAGCATGCCGTCTTTGGACAATTTCACCTGCGCTGCATACTTCCCTTCACTCTCGGTGACAGACTCGATCGTATAATAACAGCCTGCAAATTTTTCTGCAATATCCGCTGCAATATCCGCCTGCACTGTCTCCGCCGTCGAAGCGATCTCATACGATGCATCCCCGACCGTTACCGAAACATTGTCTATCAGCAACCGATAGAAAAGATTGTCGCTCGCCGGTGCATTGAATTTGATTCTGACGGCAATACCGCCTGCTTCCGCTATGGCCGCCGCCTGCTCCGCCGTCAACTCAAACGATACGGTTCGCCAGGTCCCGTTATACCATTCCAGATCTTTGATATTGAATTTCTTCAAATACTCGTTGTCCGCATAGCACGCATATACCTCCAAATCGACATCCTCATACGTCGTGCCGTAGAAATTGGAACCCGTTCCCGAGAACATCGCATCCAGAGAAAGTTTCCCGCCTGCCTGCGCCGCCTTTAATACGTCCGAATAAATCACAAACCATCCGTTATTATTGTCGGGCGAACCTTCAAAATACATCATGCTTTCTCCCGCTCTTCCTGCTTCAAGCTCAGTCAGACCGCACGTGTCTTCGCCATTCATGGCCCCGACACCTTTGTAGGAGAAACTTGTGCCCCCTTCAAAATCTTCCACCAGACCGTTGCTCAGATACTTGTTGACCGAAATCCCGTATATTATGGCTGTCATCTGATGCCCCGGTTCCGCTATCCTGAATTTCAGGCCGCCGTCCGCCTTGATCTTTGCCGTATCATACGGATCAAACGTAATGCTGAACGCATAACTTCTCGAATAGCTGTTTGTTACCGTAACCGACGTGCCGTCCTCATACTTGACCATCGTCGAGCCGTATTTAACGCGAAGCAGGCGATTGGGTATCATCGCCACCTGCTGCAGCGGGAAGAAATCGAGATTCCATGCTTCAAAATATCCGCTGGAATATTCCTCTGCCGCCATCGTGATCGATACCGTCAGCGTATCGCCCGGCTGTATCGCGTCGATCAGATCCGTAATGAAACTCTTACCCTTGTTATCGGCAAAGGTCTGACCTTCTTTATGCAATGCTATAAACGTGCCGCTCGTGCCGCTCGCCGCAGACAGCTTTTGTCCTTCCGCGCTCGTCGCTACATCGAAAGACGCACGGACAAGACTTCCGTCCTGGCTCCACTGCGCGACCATCTCGATGCGCGCACCGTCTTCTTCACTCAGATTCATGATCTGCTGTTCGTTTGTGAACGTCTCCGTTCCGGATTTCCAGCCGTTAAACGTGTAATGTTTCTTGGTGAATGCATTCGCGGTGAGATTCGATTCCTCTCCGTAAGCGACCGTCTGTTCGTTCATCGTTCCGCTGCCGCCGCCCGCAGAATAGACGATCGTATATTGATTGACAGCGTATTCCACCGTCAGCGCAAGGCTCTCGTCGCCCGCAATATTCCCGCTCACGACACTCGTTTCGGCAACATGATACCCCGTACGGACAGCTTCTTCCGCCTTGGCCGCTATGTCCGCCTGCGTGTCCGTCGTGCCCGTCAGATAATATTTCCCGTCCGCCGTCTGCAGTCCGAATGCTTCCGCATAGTCCGCCGTCTTGTCTTCCCCGTCCACTTTTACCGTCACATAGTATTTCGTGTCCGTGTTCGGCGTAAGAACCAGCTTCAGTTCGGTATTCGCCGTGATCGGCGTGTCAAACGTGAAATCTGCCCCGTCTTTCTGCCATTTTGCCGTGTACCCTGCTTTCGCAAACTGCGGATCTTCCGCCAGCGATCCGTGTTTTACGGTCTGCGCGCCGATCGCCTGCTCACTGCCCGTATCAAACGTTACTTCATATTCGAGCGTCGCATATTCCACGCTCAGCGACAAACTTCCGTCTGCCGCTATTTTCCCCGTAAGAACACTCGACGTTTTCAGTTCTTTTCCTTCGGGAATTTTTTCCTGCGCAAGGGTGCCTATGTCCGCCTGCGTGTCCGTCGTGCCCGTCAGATAATATTTTCCGTCCGCCGCCTGCAGCCCGAACGATTCCGCATAGTCCGCCGTCTTGTCTTCTCCGTCCACTTTTACCGTCACATAGTATTTCGTGTCCGTATTGGCTTTCCATGCGGCTTTCAAAGTGATATCGCTCTCCACCTTCATCGAATCAAATTTGAATTCCTCGCCATCAAGAGTCCATTTTTCAAACGTATATCCGACCTTCTGCGGCGCAGCCGGTTCCTCCGCGTACGTACCCTTTTCGATCGTCTGTTCCTGCACCGCAGATCCGCCGTCAGAATCAAACGACACCTTCACATTCCCCGCTGAACATGCGACAAAGGCAAAACAAAACGCTGCCAACATCACAAGTACAAGCCAACCTGCAAACTTCTTCATTTTCACTAATCTCCTTTGTTTATTTTTATTTCGCCCGGGATCGCCCCGAACAATAAATCAAGAACCGATTCGCAATGTTACCGCATCATTTTGAGCTTTCTTCGACAACACGTATTCTGTTTTGTACTTTCGGCCGCCGACTTCCGCTTCGATCTCATAATTACCGTAAAATCCCCTGAATCCTGCAAAGCCGTCCGCATCCGTTACCTTGCGCTCTTTGGTATTCCACCTCTTTTGCGTAAGCTCCCTGATCCTGAAATAGGCGGGTTTCGGCGTAAGGTCGAACCGCAACAGCCCCGCATGATAATAGTTTTCCCCGATCGACATATCTCCCTGCGAAGCCTTTATCTTTTCCGGATCGGACGTGCACAGATACGCGTAGCCGTCCACAACATTCCAATAAATAATCTGCTCTACGCTCGGATGCGAAAACCAGACCGAATACAGCTTTTCGATCAAATCTGCCTGCACTTCTTCATCTTCTTTCTCCCAGGAATATGCCGGAACGGTGATCTCGGTGATCTGTATCGGCTTTCCGAAATCCGAGTACAGATCGAGCGTACGGTATATCCTTTCGGGATCGAGCGTCAGCCGCGTTTCTTCGTATTCCCTTTCTCTCCTGTTGAACAGATGATATTGCATCCCGATGGCGTCGATCCGCGCACCTTTGAGAAGATTCGCTTCGATATAGGCGTAATATTTATCGGTCGCCCGGATCTTATCCCCCCAACAGAGCGGCGTATGCTCGTTGATACATAGTTTGTTGTGCGGAAAATACTTCTCTGCCTTTTTAAAACACCACTCCACATAATCGCGCTCGTCGTAAAACGCAGTCCTTCCTCTGTCCCACTCCATTTCGTTGGTCACTTCGATCGTGGGTATCTTTGCCGCATATCTCTCGGATATTTCCGCAAACCGCCGTTCCAACTCGCGCTTCACCTCTCGCACGCTTGCCTTGTAAAGCCATTCCGGGAAAAAACCGTCGTATGCCAGCGCGTGTTCGCGCGGCTCTATGCCGTGCTCCTCACAGAATTCGATGCAAAGATCCGGCGGCGGGCGGCGGTAAATCCGGGGACTGTCTTTCGCATACCGCAAAAATCCTCGCTGCGGCTCTGTCGCATTCCAATAAAACGGAAGCGTCGCCATGTTGAAAAGTTCTGCAAAATAACGTTTGTACGCCTCGTTCTTTTCGCGCGTTTCCAGTTCGTCCAACACGAATAAATTCGCGCCGAAACGAAATTCATGCGATTTCTGCCGGATATTCAACACGACGCCCGGAAACGGTTTCCCGCTCTTGTCGCATACGCGCACAACGGCGTCGCCCTTCCTGTTCCTCTCGATTCCCTCCGCAACCTTTTTCCCGATCAGATCGCTCTTCTCGTCAAACAATTGCAAAATTTTTCTTCGCTGCGACATCGATCTTCCCCAATCCTTCCCCGTTTCATAAAAGCCTGATTTTCAGGTCGGCCGCATTCGCCTGCTTTTATTCCAAAACAACCAATGCGCCTTCCCCCGGTTCCAGCAAAAGCGTGACGCTCTTCCCTTCACCCAAACGCTTTTCCGCTTTCTGCACGACACTGAAACGGTAAAGATCGTCAAACGTAAGCATAACCCTGCCCTGCTTCTTGCGCAAACCGTTCGCGACATACAGAGCCGTTCTGCCGCTCCATTGAAAACATCCGACGACCGCGTCGCCGCTGACCCCGTCCAGTTCGAAATACTTTCCCGACGCGATCACTTCCGGCCTCTGCCCGATCTCCGCGGCGGATACGCCCGTTACGACGACGCCCTCGTTGACCGCGTTCATCAAAACATCCCCCACACTGCGTATATGGGCGTTTGCTTCCCGCGCATAACCATACCACTTGTTCGCCCTCCCGTCGGCGCCGAACAGTCCGTTTCGCCTGTAATCCAATACCCCGTTCTCGCTTTTTGCGAACTTGGTGATCTGGATCAACGGAAAATACTGTATCCCCTTCGCCCCGTAGGCAAGCTGCGTGGAAACATTCCAGAAAAAGTCGCCTTTGTAGGGAAAATGCTCGATGACGGGAAGCTCTTCCCCCGCATCGTTCCAATATCCCCCCGCCTGCACGAATACCCAGAACGGAATATGGTTCTCCTCCGCTTTCTGCCGGATCATCGAAAGATTGGCAAAATAGTCGTCCGTATTCGTCCTGTATGTGCCGTTGTACGCTTCAAACACATAATGGTCATACGACAGAAAACGCGGACGGATCTCACGGATATAGCGCTCCACGTATTCGGCATAGGTACAGTTCCCCTCTTTTTTTCCGTCGTACCTGATCCCCCAATAATATTGCGGATACAGGTTTGCATAGGTCTGCAGCCCTTCGCGCGCAACGGAATAAAAGACGTCGTTGATTTCTTTCAGATGATTGAAATACGGGGTAACGGGTTCATCTTTTGTGTGAATTCCGACAAAGGCAGGATATTCGGACAGCTCCCCGATGATCGCCTTGACTTTGTTCCTGTCCAATTGTTCCTTTCCGTCAAACACGCGCGAAAAATAATTATGCTTGGAAAAATAACCGATATGATATTTTTCGCACAGCCGCAGCGCTTTGTACACCGATTCGGGCGCCGCTTCAAAATTTTCGTGCGGATACACAAACAAATTGATCCCGCATTTTCCGCATTTCTCGATAAACGCTTC
>USSJ01000031.1 GCA_900557285.1 uncultured Clostridia bacterium
GGGAGGTTTATGAAGTGCAGGCGGGGGAAACGCTTGCGTCTGTCTGCGGAAAGTTTCAGATGACGGAAGCGGAGTTTTCGCGTCTGAACAAGTGTTCCTATGTGTATCCGACGCAAAAGGTTCTGGTTTTTCATGCGGGCGGGGGAAAAGATACAGAGAGGAAGTAACAGTCAAGCGGGGTAGTTCATATACTGAAATATAGGAAACGCGCGCTCTGAAGGAATCAAAACGCGCGGCGTCTATCTTGAATTTTTACAAATCGGAGGTCAAATATGTCGTTTTTTTCCAATTTCCAGACGGATAAATGCCCCGGCCCGATCAACGGCAATCCGCTTAACGGACTGAACGAAAAAGTTTGCATACAGGCGCAACGGGTTTTTGACGCCTGCATCAAGCAAGGGCAGAGCGAAGGGGTTGTTTTGAATATAACAGATCCTGTGCCTTCCAATCCTACATATCCGCTGACGTTTATCAGCGCGCGCAGTACAACTTCTGTGGGGCAGGTGGCGGCGTTCCAGGTAGACCGCCTGCCGGATCGCGCGGGGTGTGCCCGTGTACAGGCAACGGTGAATATTCCCGTCGAGGTAGTCTATACGGATGCCAACGGAACGGAGGGGAAAGCCAATGCCGTCGTAACGGTCAATGAAGATGTTATTTTGTTTGTGCCGCAGCCCTCGATCATGCCCTACGAAGTGCAATGCGTGGTAAGTGCGGTTTCGCCCGAAGGGACGTTCAACACACAGAATAATACGTTTGTGGTGGATCTGTGCACGACGGTGATCCTGAAGATCGTGATCAACGTGGATCTGCTTGTCCCGTCGTATGGGTATTGCGTCATACCGCCTGCACAGGAGTATACGCAGGAGGTATGTGCGGGATTCTTTGAGTTGCCGCTCTATCCGCAGGGCAATACAAACTGCGGTTGTGGCGGTTGCAACAATAATTGCAACAAGTAACCGACGCAAATTTTGAAAAAGCCGGTATGCTTTCATATCGGCTTTTTCTTTTTGGCTGCTTCGTTTGATATTTCCTCGGTCAATATGAGGAAAATAAAAACTGCACTTTAGCATAAGCGACATTTATTGAGAAGTTTATGATGTTGTATCGGGTATGAGCAAAGCGCAAGAGTGATCGGTGTTTTTGGGAAAAGTTCGGAAGAGATAGAAGAGATAGGATTCAAAGGCGGAAACGGGAAGTTTAAGGAAGGAGGGTTTTGCATGGAAAAAACAGCAAAGAAGTTTTTGACATTTATAAAAAAATATATGGAAGAGTAAGAAAAAGAGCAGAAGGAAGAGGGTAGGTGCATGATTTGCAAAGGGCCTGCGGAGCCGGGCAAGAAAATATGCGAATGTTGTCTGGAAAGCCTGGTTCTTTGCGATATGGAAAATTATCTGGCGAGAAAAACAGCGGGTAAAATTTGCGGGGCGAACGGTTCAAACGCTTTTAAATAAAGAAAATTTGTGGTACAATTTGAAAGAAAAAGTGTAAGGACGGAGCTTCATGAAGATATTTGCGGTCAGTGATCTGCATTTGCCGGGGAATCAGGAAAAGCCTATGGATATATTTGGCGGAAACTGGACGGGGCATTTTGAAAAATTGCGGGCGGATTGGCTGGACAAAGTGAGTGCGGAGGACGCGGTGCTGCTTGCGGGAGACTTTTGTTGGGCGATGACGTTGGACGATGCGCTTTCCGATCTGAAGCGGCTGGCGGAATTGCCGGGGAAGAAAATATTGATACGCGGCAATCATGATTATTGGTGGTCGGGGATCACGGCACTGCGGAACAGCGCGCCGGACGATACATTTTATTTCCTTCAGAACGATTGTATGCGGCTGGAAGATTGGGTCATATGCGGGTCGCGCGGCTGGGCATGCCCGGGCAGTGCGGATTATGATGCGTCGGATGAAAAGATCTATAAACGCGAATGTGAAAGGTTTCGTCTGGCGTTTCGTTGTGTCGGGAAAGAGCGTCGGGAAGGGGACAAGCTTTTGTGCATGATCCATTATCCGCCCTTCAATGCGAAAAAAGAGGATTCGGCGTTTACGCAGATGTTTGAAGAACAACGCGCAGATGTCGTTGTATACGGTCATATCCATCAGAATGCGGGCAGTTATCCGCTTCAATGTGAAAGGAACGGAATACGTTATTATTTGACTTCCTGTGATTTGCTTGGCTTCCGCCTGGCTCAGATCGTTTAGTAGACTTGAATCAACTGTTTAAAAGAAATTGGATCTAAATGAAAAAACGCGTGTAAAAAATAAGCGGATAAAAATAAATGATGGAAACGGGCGGCTGTAAATGCGATTGCAGCCGCCCGTAAATTTTTTTGAAAAGTTTTCTCAGATGCTTTACATTGTTTTGTGGGTGTGCTAAAATAAAAAAAGCAAAATGACTTTAATGATTCGGTACGGGATGCCGAAAAGTCTTAATAAACGGAAGACAAGGGCGCAGTGCGTCCGTGTTTTGTCGCAAATCGGATTAGGATTTTTCACGCCCGTGCCCAACGCACGGGCGTTTTTTTGTAAACGGAGCGATGTATTTTTGTTTTGCGGAAAATGCTTCGGAGCGGGGAGCAAGCCTGAAAGGGCTGATGGAATGAATAAAGCGGAAGGAGAGAAAAATGTCCGAACATGTGATTCTGGATGCGGCGGCGATCGCGCGTATGCTTACGCGGCTTTCGCATGAAGTGGTGGAAAAAAACAAAGGGACGGACGGGTTATGCCTGTTGGGGATCCGCCGACGCGGTGAGATCGTAGCGGAGCGTATACGCGCGTTGATCGGCAGGTTTTACGAATGCTTTCCGCCTTGCGGAGGGATCGATATCGGGATGTATCGGGATGATCTGGTCAGCGGATTTTTTGTTCCGGATGCGCGGATCAACAAACTGGATTTTTCGGTGGACGGAAAAAATGTCGTGTTGTGCGACGATGTGTTGCACACGGGCAGAAGCGTCCGCGCGGCGATCGAAGCGATCATGGATCTGGGCAGACCTGCGAAGATCATGTTGTTGGTATTGTGCGACCGCGGCGGAAAAGAGATGCCTGTGTGTCCGGATTTTGTCGGGAAAAACATTCCTACTTCGCGGCAGGAATTTATAGATGTGCGGCTGTGTGAGATCGAAGGTGAAGATTCGCTGGGGATCGTAACCGCACCGGAAACTACGCAAAAATTTTAACGAGAGGTCAATAGAATGATAGGAAAGGATATGCTCGGGCTGTACGATGCTACGGCCGAGGATATAATGCTGATTCTTGACACGGCTGTGGGGATGAAAAAACTTCTGACCCAGAACCTGAAAAAGCTTCCGCACTTGCAGGGCAGGACGGTAACGACTCTGTTTTATGAAAACAGTACGCGGACGCGCTGTTCGTTTGAACTGGCGGCGAAATATCTGGGAGCGGGTACGGTGAATATTTCGGCTTCGTCGAGTTCCGTGCAGAAAGGTGAGACGCTGATCGATACGGGATATACCTTGGATGCGATGAAGAACGATGTGATCGTGATCCGTCATCCGATGGGCGGAGCGCCGCATCTTCTGGCGCGGAACGTAAAAGCGTCGGTTGTAAACGGCGGAGACGGCATGAACGAGCATCCTACGCAGGCTCTTCTCGATTTTTCTACCATGCGCGAAAAATTCGGATCGTTCAAGGGATTGAAAGTTGCGATCCTCGGCGATATCAAGCATTCCCGCGTGGCGAAGAGCAATTTGTTCGGACTTACAAAACTCGGCGCGGAAGTTGTGATGTATTCGCCTGCGACGCTCATGCCGCAGGGAATCGAGCGGCTGGGAGCAAAGGTTGCAAAATCTCGCGAAGAGGCGCTTGCGGGGGCGAATGTCGTGATGGGGCTTCGCATTCAGTTGGAAAGGATGCACGGCGGATTGTTTCCTTCTCTTTCCGAATATGCAAAGTATTACGGCGTGGACGAAGAGCATCTGCGCCTGGCGGACAAGGATTGCATTGTCATGCATCCGGGCCCTGTGAACCGTGGGGTTGAGTTTACGTCGGATGTGATCGATGCCGAAAATTCCAAGATCACCGAACAGGTTTTAAACGGAGTCGCCGTGCGTATGGCGCTGTTGTTCCTGCTCGTCAAAAACAGACAGGGAGGCGAGAAAAATGAGTAAACTTCTCATAAAGGGCGGTACGGTTGTTTTCCCGACAAAATGTGAGATCTGCGATATATTGACGGATGGTAAGAAAATAATCAAAATTGCTAAAAATGTTGAAGATAGTGCGGCAAAGGTGATCAATGCAGAGGGAATGCATATTTTTCCGGGGTTGATCGATATGCATGTTCATTTGCGCGAACCCGGCTATGAATATAAGGAAGATATTGCGAGCGGGAGCGCGGCGGCGGTGCATGGCGGTTTTACGCAGGTGTGCTGTATGCCGAATACGCAGCCGGTGTGTGATAATGCGGCGGTTGTCGGATACATTGCGGCGCGCGGGAAGGAAGTGAATTTGTGTAAAATTCATCCGATCGGTGCGATCACAAAGGGAGAGCAGGGAGAGCAGCTTGCGGAAATGGGAAAGATGAAAGACGCGGGGGCGGTAGCGGTCAGCGATGACGGCAGGCCTGTTTCCAACGCGCGGATCATGCGCCTTGCGATGGAGTATGCTTCCGATTTCGGCCTGATCTGTCTTTCGCATTGCGAGGATAAGGATCTTGTGGACGGCGGAGTCGTCAATGAAGGATACAACAGTACTTTGGCCGGAATGAAGGGGATACCCCGTGCGGCGGAAGAGATCATGATCGCGCGCGAGATCATTTTGGCGGAAACGCTCGGAAAGCGCGTGCATATTTGCCATGTATCGACCAAGGGCGGCGTACAGCTTTTGCGGGAAGCGAAAGCGCGCGGTGTGCAGGTAACGGCGGAAACCTGCCCGCATTATTTTTCGCTGACGGATGACGTTGTGATGTCGTATGATGCGAATACCAAAGTAAATCCTCCTTTGCGGGAAGCGGAAGACGTGGCGGCGATCCGGGAAGGGCTTCGCGACGGCACGCTGGATTGTATCGTAACGGATCATGCACCGCATCACAGAGATGAAAAGAATGTGGAATATAATCTGGCGGCTTTCGGGATCAGCGGCATCGAAACTTCGTTTTCGCTGTCGTACACATACCTTGTAAAGCCAGGAATTTTGACGTTGGAAGAGCTTGCGCGCCGCATGAGTTTGAATCCTGCCAAGATCCTCGGCCTGGAAGGCGGAGAGATCCGGGAAGGCGGAGTTGCAGATCTGATGATTGCGGACTTGGGAGAGAATTATACGATCGACAGTAAAAAATTTGTTTCCAAGGGGAAAAACACTCCGTTTAACGGAATGCAGGTTTTTGGAAAGGTGAAATATACGATCGTCGACGGAGCGGTGAAATATAAAGAAAACTGATTTCGCGGCTGAGCGGGACTTTCTGCCGCGCGGAGCGGACGGATGGGAAAACGCCGAGGCGAAGCGTTTGGAAAGGGAAAACAAACAGGAGAAGTGTTATGAGTTATAAGCAAGAGTTTATTAAATTTTTGGCGGAATGCGGCGTTCTGAAATTCGGAACGTTTACGCTGAAAAGCGGAAGAGTTGCTCCGTATTTTCTGAATGCGGGAGAATATAAGACAGGGGCGCAGATCAAGCGCCTGGGCGAGTTTTACGCGGCTTGTATCCGTGAACATGGGATCGAAGTGGAAACGCTTTTCGGGCCTGCATACAAGGGGATCCCGCTTGCACTGTCGGCAGCGGTGGCTCTGTATGAAAAATACGGGGTGGATGTAAATTTCTGTTTTGACCGCAAGGAAGTGAAAGATCACGGAGAAGGCGGAATGTTTGTGGGGAAACAGCTTTCGGACGGAGAAAAAGTCGTGATCGTTGAAGATGTCATGACGAGCGGAAAGGCGTTGAAAGAGGTGTTGCCGAAGCTGCGCGGCGCGGCGAAAGTTGATATCACCGGTATGGTGATCACGGTCGATCGCATGGAAAAAGCGTTGGGCAGTGAGCATTCTGCTGTACAGCAGGCCTATGCGGAAGAAGGGGTCAAAGTCTATTCGATCGTAACCATTGAAGACATTATACAGGCGTTGGAAGAGGGTGTGATTGAAGGGAAAGAGCATGTTCCGGCTATCCGTGAATACCTGGCGCAGTACGGGGCGAAATATTGAGGTTTGACATGATTACGGATAAATTGATTGAACGCATCAAGGAACTGGATAACCCGACGGTAGCGGGTATCGATACGAGTTTTGATTATCTTCCGGACGATATGAAAAACGGTGTGAAAGATTTTAAATCTGCATCGGAAGCGGTTTTGGAATTTAACAAAAGGATCATAGATAATATTTGTGATATAGTGCCTTGTGTAAAGGTGCAGATAGCTTATTATGAAATGTACGGGCTGGACGGTATGCATACATTTGCGGAGACAGTAAAGTATGCGGGTAAGAAGGGAATGCTGGTCATGACGGATGCAAAACGCAACGATATCGGCGCGACGGCTGAGTGTTATGCAAAGGCATATCTCGGGGAGACGGCTGTCGGAGATAAAACTTATACCGCCTTTGATTCGGACTTTCTTACGGTGAACGGATACCTCGGTTCAGACGGAATAAAGCCTTTTCTCGGATGGATGCAAAAGCGTGACAAGGGGATCTTTGTTCTGGTAAAAACGTCCAATAAATCGAGCGGAGAGCTGCAGGATCTGAAGCTGGAAAACGGCAAAACCGTGTATGAATATATGGGCTCGCTTGTAGAGGAATGGGGAAAAGACAGCATCGGAAAATACGGGTATTCGGCGGTCGGCGCTGTGGTGGGTGCAACGCATCCCGCTCAGGCCGAAATCCTTCGCAAAGAAATGCCGCATACGTTTTTCCTGATACCCGGTTACGGCGCGCAGGGCGGTACGGCAGACGCTCTGAAAGTATGCTTCAACAGCGACGGATTGGGCGGTATAGTCAATTCTTCGCGCGGGATTTTGTGCGCTTACAGGCAGGAAAAATACGCAGGGCGTTCTTATTATGAAGCAGCACGCCAGGCTTGTATTGACATGAAAAATGATCTGAATCGCGCAATAAAGGGCTAAAATATAGTATTATGTCTGACATAATTGAATAAAAACCGGAGTTTTTGTAAAAATGAAAGAACTGGTTGTTAAGGTGATCGAAAACGAGCCTCTTGTTGCGGGCGTCTATAAAATGAAGTTTTCTTTGCCGGAAAAAACGGAAGGATTGGCTTGCGGAAGATTTGTCAATATTTCGACGGGCGACGGCGGGCATCTGCTTCGCCGCCCGATCGCGATCTGCGAATATACTCCCGACACGGTTACGATATGTTATCAGCTCAAGGGGGAAGGAACGCGGGCAATGAGCCGCGTCCGGCCCGGGGATACGCTGTCTTGTGTGCTTCCGCTGGGCAACGGTTTTGCTCTCAAAAAAGAAGAAAAAAAGGTGGCGCTCATCGGCGGAGGAGTCGGGGTTTTTCCGATGGTCTCCGTACTCAAAGAGTATGCGGGAGAGGATAAGAATTTCTGCTCTTATATCGGGTTCAGAAACAAGGATGCCGTCTGTATGGAGGAAGTGTTCAGGTCGCTCTCTACGCGTTGCAGTATTGTTACGGACGACGGAAGTTACGGTAAAAAGTCAAACGCCGTGGCAGCGTTTTTCAAAGATTATGAACAGGTAAGGCCGGACGTGATTTTGTCATGCGGTCCTGTTCCGATGTTGAGAGCCTTGAAGAACGGTTTGCTGGAGCGCAACTTGCATGTGCCTTGCTTTGTGTCTTTGGAAGAAAGAATGGGATGCGGAATCGGGGCATGCCTTGTGTGCGTGTGCCATAAAAAAGGCGGGGCTGAAAATGTGCGCGTTTGCAAAGACGGTCCTGTTTTTGAGATAGAAGAGGTGGAAATTTAATGGCAAATCTACATATTGAAATTTGCGGCGTTAAATTTAAAAATCCGGTCATTGCGGCAAGCGGTACGTTTGGATTCGGCAAAGAATTTAACGAGATCTATGATATTTCCGTGCTGGGCGGGATCAGTACGAAAGGGCTTACTTTGGAGCCTCGCCTCGGCAACCCTACGCCCCGCATTGCGGAAGGACACGGGGTAATACTCAATGCGGTCGGGCTGCAAAACCCCGGGGTGGAGCGTTTTCTGGCGGAGGATCTGGATTTTTTAAGAAGCAAGGGAATCGTGATCATAGCGAACGTTGCAGGCAAAACGATGGACGATTATGCGGGGATCTGTGCGCGGTTGGACGGACTTGTGGATATGATCGAGCTGAACATTTCCTGTCCGAACGTGAGGTGCGGCGGCATGGCTTTCGGTATTCGGCCCGAGAGCGTGGAGCAAGTCACGCGTGCTGCAAAAAATTCCCTGAAAAAAACGCCGTTGATCGTTAAACTTTCTCCGAATGTGGAAAGTATAGCCGTCAATGCACTGGCGGCACAAAAAGGCGGAGCGGATTGCGTTTCCCTGATCAATACCCTGACGGGCATGGTGATCGATGTCGAGCGCAGAAAACCTCTGATCGCAAACAATACGGGCGGCGTGTCGGGTGCGGGGATCAAGCCGATAGCCGTACGCATGACGTACGAGGTTTGCCAGGCTGTCGATATTCCCGTGATCGGAATGGGCGGAATCACTTGCGCGGAGGATGCTTTGGAATTTATCATTGCAGGTGCAAGCGCCGTGCAGGTCGGAACGGCGAATTTCACGGATACACTGGCAATGCCGAAAATCATTGACGGGTTGAACGCATGGTTGGATCGGCATGGGATTGCAGACATCAACGAATTGAAAGGAACTTTGTCTTTGAACGGCTGAGCGTTTTTTCACGCTTTTAAGCGGCAGAAATAATGCGGCTGCAACTATTTGTTTCGATGCCGCATAAAAAATTTACAGAAACGGAAAGTTGAAAGGGTGCGGGTCCCGCCATATGGCGGGG
>USSJ01000032.1 GCA_900557285.1 uncultured Clostridia bacterium
CCCGTCGATTTCGACCCCAAACACGTCGTGTACGTGTGGCTGGACGCGCTGACCAACTACATCACGGGGTTGGGCTACGACGCAGACGGCGAGAGCGGCGAGCTGTTCAAAAAATACTGGCCCGCCGACGCGCACGTCATCGGAAAGGACATCATCCGCTTCCACACCATCTACTGGCCCATCTTCCTGATGGCGCTGGGACTTCCCCTGCCCAAACAGGTTTTCGGACATCCCTGGCTGCTGATGGACGGCAGTAAGATGAGCAAATCGCGCGGCAACGTCATTTATGCGGACGAACTCGTCAAAGTATTCGGCGTAGACGCGGTACGCTATTTCGTACTCAACGATATGCCCTTCGACAACGACGGAAATATCACCTGGGAGCTGATCAACGACCGCGTCAATTCCGATCTTGCCAACAATCTCGGGAATCTCGTTTCCCGAACGGCCGCAATGTCTTTGAAATATTTTGACGGCGTTCTCGCAGACAAAGGGGCCGCCGAACCCGTCGATGCGGAGATCCGCGGCATGGCAACTTCGCTTTATCCGAAAGTTGCCGCCAAAATGGATGAATTCAAAATCGCAGACGCGCTCGGCGAGATTTTTGCGTTCCTGCGCCGCTGCAACAAATATATCGACGAAACCGCACCTTGGATCCTCGCCAAAGACGAGGCAAAACAGGACAGACTGTCCACCGTATTGTACAATTTATCCGAAAGCATCGTGATCGCCGCAAGCCTTTTACAGCCTTTCATGCCGGAAACGGCGCAGAAGATCGCGCGGCAGTTCAATACGTCCCTGCGCCCGTACGATCGGCTGGATTCTTTCGGACTGATTGCCAACGGAAGCAAAGTTTCCCCTACCGAATCGCACCTGTTTGTGCGCAGAAATTATAAGGACGTAGAGGCACAATACGAACAAATCCATGCCGAAGCCGCAAAAGCAGGTGCAGCGGCAAAGACAGAAACGGCGGCAAAGCCTGCCGCAAAAGCGCAGGAAGTATGCTATCCCGCAGAGATCTCCATCGACGATTTTGCAAAAGTAAGAATGCAGATCGCCAAAGTCATTGCCTGCGAAAAAGTGGAAAAAAGCGACAAACTGTTGAAATCGACCGTACAGATCGGAAATGAGACCCGTACCGTCGTCAGCGGCATCGCAAAATTTTACAAACCGGAAGAAATGGTCGGGAAGAAAGTCGTCATGATCACCAATCTCAAACCCGCAAAATTGCGCGGGATCGTGAGCGAAGGCATGATCCTTTGCGCAGAAAACGAAAAAGGCGATCTCTGCCTGCTCTCCCCTGAAACGGATATCGAAGACGGAAGTGGCATTTTCTGAGCCGCTTTCTCTCCGACAGTGAACGATCGACAGAATAAAATATGGATAAACTCGGTGAAAGAATCTATACCCTGCGCAAACAGGCAGGTTTATCGCAAGAAGATCTGGCACACCGTACGGGCGTTTCCCGTCAGACGATCTCAAAATGGGAATCCGGCGCAATGGTTCCGGAACTTTTTAACCTGCACGCTCTTTGTACTCTGTTCGGCGTCAGCGCCGATTACTTGCTGTTCGGGGTCAGCGCACCGTCAGTTGACGAAAAAAAAGATATACGTCCTGCAGAAATCCCCGCAAAACCCGCAACGCAAGCAAGCTTGGAACAAGATAATTCCCCGAATTCGGCGCAGAAAAGCCGCAGGCGGTACAAACATACGGCTTTGGCATTTTTGACATTGTTTTGTGCTATTTCCGTCTTTTTTTCAGTGTATGGGGCTTGCAGTGTCGGAAATTATATGGCAACCATCGATGCCGCAGAGTCGGAAGGGGTCATCCACAACGGATTTCTGCTCGTTCCCCTGTCCCCCGCTCTGGTGCTGGCGATTCTGGTCTTTCTCGCCGTCATGTTCACCGTTTTTACCGTACTCATCTTCGTCGCTCTGCTGAAATCCGATAAATTTTGAAAATGTAATGTTTTGTTGACATTTTGTCAAGGACAAACGGTAGACAATTTCCATCGCATTGCATAAAATATAAGTACTTGAAACGAGGTGTGTGTTTACAAGGCACTTTCATAACAAGTTCTTTGCAAAAAATCATCGGCCGCGCCGTTTTGCCTGAGCAGAGAAGGCAGCCTAAAACGATGGGAATGTCATATTGCTGTCCGGGGAAAAGAAAAGTTGTGATGCAAAGCGCGGCAATCCGAAAATACGATTTTTCTTTTCCCCGGCAAGCGCCCTTTCCGCCGTTGACCCTATCAAAAGCGTAAAGGCGTTTTTGTTTTTACTTTTTTCGCAATTTTTTTTGTTTTTTTTTAATTTTTTTAATTTTTTGCTCAATCTGCCTTTACAAATTACATTTCCTGTGATAAAATGTAATTATAACATAGCTTCCCGCAGAGAAGTATCTCGGCGGGAACACTTGAATCGTCGTAAAACAAGGAGGAATAATTATGAAGGTTCGTTCTCATAACTCTTATCTGTTTATGAATATTCTTTTCGCAGTCGTTACCTGCGCCTTGATTATCTGCTTTTTTACTATGCTCAGCCTTGACTTCGCACGTACGCCTGTCGTTGTTTTCCTGATCATTCTGCTCGCCTGGCTCGCCGCCTTTGCAGTCTGGTGCGCATCGCGTCTGGAAAAAACCAACCATAAAAAAACAGAAAATAAATAATCCCGATTTCATGTTGCCCTGACGCTCTTCCGCGTCGGGGTATTTTTCTGTATTTTTCCCCGTCATTTAAAGCCGTTCCCCGATAAATGGTCGAAACGGCGACGGTTACTTTGACGAGTTCTTTTTTCCATATCGCAAGGCAGGCATAATAGCGCACGATGCTTGTCTGCCACGCTTTTTTTAAAATAAACTCTCTGCCGCACCAAACCCTCTACACCGAAAAACCTGCATTTCCTTTAAAAAACTCTTACCCACCATTTCTTTTTCAAAACCTTTTTATCGGAAAACTCTCGCGTTTTCATAAAAATTGTCTGTAAAAATTTCGCCTTCTTTTGCGTGAAAAACAAAGCTACGGTTTTAGCCGCAGGTACGGTTGCCACGGGAAAATGGTTTGCCCGCCGCCGAGTCTCCGCGAAGGCCATGGATCGGGATTAGGGGAGGGCTGTCCTCAAAAAATATTCCCCGACGGGCGAACCATACGTCAGCCATACCGTCCATGAAGGGCATTTTTTGCCTCCGTCTGCGATAGGAATTGTATCCTTTGGACACCATGCAAAGGTCAAATTCATCGCGGCGCAGTTTTGTCGTTTGATCATGTAAAATTAAAAACAGCAGAAATATTTTTCTTTTCTGAGTAAAAAAGCCAATGACTGCGTTTAATAGGCAGAGAGGTGAGTATGAAAGACAGCGGAACGATCTTGTACCGCAGATTTCTTGCGGGGGATGCAAAGGCGCTGGAAGAACTTGTGCGCATATACAGCGACGCACTCGTGCGGTTTTCGTTCAGTTATGTGCACGACTTTCAGGCAGCGGAAGATATTATGGCGGATACGTTTGCCACTTTGATGATCAAGCGGAAAAATTTTCGGGAGATCGCACAATTCAAAACATACCTTTACAAGATCGCGCGGAATAAAGCGATCGATCATCTCCGCGCCCAAAAAAGGTTTTTGCCCATCACCGAACAGAGCGCACATTCCCCTTCCGCCGAAGAAGAACTGTTTTTGCGGGAACGGGAAAAGCAGCTCTACGCACACATACAAAACCTTGCGCCGCAATACGCGGAAGT
This sequence comes from uncultured Clostridia bacterium, assembly GCA_900557285.1. Taxonomy (GTDB): domain Bacteria; phylum Bacillota; class Clostridia; order Christensenellales; family Borkfalkiaceae; genus Borkfalkia. Next base: position 3,738 of record USSJ01000032.1, read on the forward strand.
ACTGCGGTTGCACTATTTTGCAGAATTTTCCGTCAACGAGATATGCAGGATCCTGCACAAATCGACAAAACAGGTTTACAATCTTCTTTCCCGCGCAAAACTCACCCTCAAAGAAAATTTTTGCAAGGAAGGTATTTCGCATGAAGACTTATAATGAGCGCACGCAAGACATCCTTCACCGTGCCGAAGAAAAGAAAAAACAGCGCCGCAAAATTCGCATCGTTTCGGTCGGAACGATTTGCATGAGCATTCTGATCGCATTCAATCTTATCCTGTTTATCCCCTATTCCACGGCGTTGCCCGATCTCTCTGCGTACAAAGACAGCGAATATTACGGCGTCATGCAACAGCTGAACAGTCTCACTTACACGCCGCCCCGCTACAAAAATAATTTCGAGGCCTGGTTTTCCGGATTTTTCTCCCAAAAGAATGCCGTCGGCGACGCAGGAAATGCCCCGTCCGATGAAGGGGACGGTTATGTGGAAGTTACGAACAACCAGGAAGAGGGCGTAACGGAAGGCGATCTTTTCAAACGCACGCAATCATCCCTGTTCTATCTGAACATCGCAAGCTCCGACTACAAGCTGGAATACTATCCGATCCGTGGGGAAAACACCTCCCTCGCGGCGGAGTACGCCCTTTCAGCTGGCGAAAACGCCCGTTTCCTGACCTATTCAAGCCAAGCGGAATTATACCTGAACGAAACGGGAACGCAGGCGACCGTGATAGCACCCGTTCAAATGAACGGAGCCCGGTATACAGTATTAATCGGATTCGATATATCCGACCCCGCAGACATTTCGGAAATCGGCAGAACGTATATTTCGGGAGAATATTTGTCCTCAAGGTATACGGGCGGCGATTTCCTTGTGATGAACGAATTTTTTGTGGCAAACAATCCGGATTTTTCGGTCGAATCACAATTTTTACCGCAGGCAGGGCCTGCAGATGATCTGGCCAGTTTACCCGCGGCAAACATTTTCTGTCCGAAAAAGGCATCTTCTGCGCGCTATACGGTCGTCTGCCGCATCGACGGAACAAATTACAGCATCGACGCACACTATGCTTTCCTCTCTTATACCGAGGAAATCTATGTTTCCGAAAACAATATTTTCCTGACCTGTCATTACCAGGACAGATACACGGAAAACAATGCGAATTACCGCGTGTCCCGAACGGACATCAGCTGCCTGTCTTATACCGATACGCTCGCGTTGGAAGGCACCGTTACCGTAAACGGAAGCATCAAAGACCAGTATTCCATGGATGAAAAGGACGGCGTGCTGCGCGTTGCGACCTCCCTGAGCGAGACGATCACCCCGAGCGGCGGGGCTCAGGATTTTATCGGGTTCGCCGAAAATGCCGCGATCTGGTGCATCGATCTCTCCGATTTTTCCGTAATTGGCTCGCTCACCGATTTTGCCCCCGCGGGAGATGAAATAACGGCCGCCTGGTTTGAAGGCGACATCGCTTACATCTGTACCGCGGAAACCAGTTCCTACACCGACCCCGTCTATATCATCGATCTTTCCGATCCCGCAAATATCACCGTCCGTACAGACACAGGAATCATACGTGGGTATTCCACTACGCTGATCCCCTTCGCAAACGGGACGCTTTTGGGGATCGGCTACGGAGAAACGCGGGAAAACCTGAAAATAGAACTGTATGCCGAAACGGAAACAGCTTTGGAAAGTCTCGATTCTTTCGAACTCTATCCCTGTGCATTTTCCGAAAATTTCAAGGCATATTTTTTGGACAGCGAAAACGGTTATGTCGGGCTGCAAGTGCGCGATTACAACGATCCGCGCGGCGAATACTATATTTTCCTCCAATTTGACGGTTACGGAATCACGGACGAACAGAAAATTTTTATGAACGGCACGCCTGATCTCTGCCGTGCAACGCTCATCGACGGCTTTTTGTACAACTTCAGCGAATACGGTTGTACCGTAACCAAAATTTCACAATGAATCCGCAAAATTTTTGCGGCGACAACAATCAGCGGTATTGTGCGGCAGCCGCGCGGCGCTTTTTTGCGCCGCGCGGCTTTTTCCTTGACGAATCCGCCAAAAAAGCGTAAAATATTAGGGAATTTTTCCGCCCCCACCTGTTTTCAAGGCACAAAGATTGCAAAAGCGGAATTTCTGCATACGAACGCTATGAATTTCAAGCCGTACCGCCATAGGAAGGCTTCAAACAATCATTTTGGAGATTTCTTATTGTCAGACGGTTTTAAATCCGACATTTTTTGAATTTTCGGGAGACAAACATGCTGATTGATACGCACGCGCATCTGAATTATTCCGACCGTTACAGCGACGAAGCCGCACTCATGCGCACTTTACGGGAAGCCGGCATTACAAAAGTCATCAATGTAGGATGGGACTACGATTCTTCGGTGTATGCAGCGGAGCAGTCCGCGCGGTATGATCTTCTTTGGTTTGCGGCAGGATTTCACCCTTCCGATCTCGGGAAATTCAAGGACGGCGACTTGGAAAGGTTATCCGCCCTGCTGACTTCTCCGAAAGGCGTTGCTGTCGGCGAGATCGGGCTGGATTACCATTATGAAAACACGGACAAGCCCGCACAAATGCGCGCCTTTGCCGCGCAGATGGAGCTTGCTTACAGTTTGAAACTTCCCTTCATCGTCCACAGCCGCGACGCGGCGGCCGATACGCTGGATCTTCTCAAACAGAACCGCCGTCTGCTCGCATACGGTGCGGTCATGCACTGTTTTTCGGGAAGCGAAGAAACGGCAAAAGAATATTTGCGGCTGGGACTTTATATCTCATTCGCGGGTCCCGTTACGTTCCGCAACGCAAGACGATTGGACGAGGTTGCCAAAATCGTCCCTTCCGACCGTATCCTTGCGGAGACAGATTCTCCGTATCTTGCCCCCGAGCCATTCCGCGGCACGTTGAACACCCCGAAAAACGTCGTAAAGATTTACGAAAAACTTGCACTTCTTCGCGGTGAAAAACAGGAAGAACTTTGTGAAAATATTTACAAAAACGCACACACGTTATTTAAAAAATTAAACGAAACAGGCAAATAAAATGGAAAAACACGAAACTTTTACTTATGAACTGGACGGCAATTTATACATCAACCTGACCAGCAAATGCACGAACGACTGCACTTTTTGCGTACGCAACGAACATGCAAGCTATTTCGGGCATAAACTCTGGCTTTCCCGCGAGCCTTCCCCGCAGGAAGTTCTCGATCGCATTCCGCAGGACATTTCCCGCTACAAAGAATATGTGTTCTGCGGCTTCGGCGAGCCGACAATGCGGCTGGACGCTCTCTGCGCCATCGGAAAAGAGCTAAAAAAACGCGGAGCCACGGTTCGGCTGAACACAAACGGCCAGGGCAGCATGATCGCCGGACGGGATATTTCCGCCGACCTTGCGCAGGCGGTCGATAAGATCAACGTCAGTCTGAACGACGCCTCGGCTGAAGATTATGTAAAGCTCTGCCGCCCTGCCTACGGCAAAGCCGCCTTTGAAGGCCTGCAGGATTTCGCCGAAAAATGCGCATCGCGTGGGATTTTGACTTGGTTTTCCGTTGTGGATATCATCGGAGAAGAAAAAATTGCAAAATGCCGCGAAATCGCCGAAAAATGCGGCGTAACCCTGCGCGTTCGCCCCTATATTAAAGACAGCGAGTAACCCTGTACGTTCGCCCCTCTATCAAAAACAGCGAACGGCCCTGTGCCTTTGCTCCCCTATACCAAGGTCAGAGAGCGGCCCCAGCGCGTTCGCTTCTATATCAGGAACAGCGAGCAGCCCTGCGCTTTCGCCTCTATAGGAAGGACAGCAAACATTCCTGCGGCTTGCAATATACGGGAGCGGTATTTAACCCTTGGACTTCTTTCAACGCATTGTTTTTTCGCCTTTGCTCATCCGCGTATTACCCACATATGCAAACAATGCGCATGCAAAACGGTTCGGAAAGCGTCCGATCGGTTTTCAAGCAGAAAAATCATCAGAACATAAAGAAAAAGGATCTCAAAAACAGACGTTTTTAAAATCCTCTTTCTCTTTTCATTTGTTCCGTAAACTTACACCGTCAAACGTTCTTCTGCATTGCGCAGTTATCCGTTCGTTTTAAAGTTTACAAACACAGTTTGCGCCAAAGGGCGCGGATTATACTGAATTTCTGACAGGAATATTATGGAAAATTTAAAAGACATCCTTTTGCGGAACGGCTTTTCGTTCAAAAAACAGTTCGGGCAAAATTTCATATCGGACACAAATTTATTGAAATCCATTGTTTCGCTTGCAGGGATCGACAAAGAGACGACGGTTCTGGAGATCGGATGCGGAGCGGGAACGCTTACGCGTGAGCTTGCCGCCGCCGCCAAAAAAGTCGTATCCTTCGAGATCGACAAAAAACTGCAGCCCGTCCTCGCGGAAACGCTTTCCGGCATTGAAAACGCCGAAGTGGTATTCCGCGACTTTATGAAAACAAATCTTCCCGAACTGGAAAAAGAATTGGGGCATTACACCGTTGTCGCCAACCTACCCTATTATATCACCACTCCGATCGTCATGCGATTCGTGGAAGAGTCAGCTTCGGCCGATGCCGTGGTGATCATGGTACAGGACGATGTTGCCAAGCGCTTCTGCGCGCAGGCCGCAACCCCCGAATACGGTGCGATCACCGCGGCGATCGCGCGCCGCGCTTCCGCTCAGATCATCAAGTATGTTCCGCGAAAAATGTTTTACCCCGTTCCGAATGTCGACAGCGCCGTCGTAAAACTGACGTTCGAAAAAGATCGCATTCCCGTCAAAAACGCCGCCTGCTTCCGCGATACCGTGCGCGCCGCCTTCCTCTCCCGACGAAAAACACTGGAAAATAATCTTGTCAATGCCTTTCATCTGTCCAGAGAATCCGCCAAGGATATCCTCGCCCGCGCAAATATCCCCGAAAAAGCGCGCGGCGAAACCCTTTCCCCCGAACAGCTGGCGCTTCTCTCCGATCTTATTTTTGAACTTCATCTTTCCGACCGCTGATTTTATCTTCTGATTTATTCTGTCTTGCCATAAAACAAGCTGTTTT
>USSJ01000033.1 GCA_900557285.1 uncultured Clostridia bacterium
GCCCGCGCAAGTATTGCGCGGGCGCATCTTGCAGGCAAAACAGACAGCCGTCGGCAATTTTGCCGACGGCTGTCTGTCCCTGTTTTATCAAATTTTTACTTCATCCCTTTATCCGATCATTCATATCTCTTACAGACAAATTTATAAAATTTTTATAAAAAACTTTCCCTGTTTTCAGATTTTCTTTTTACGTTCGTAGCGCACGAACAGATAGCTGATCGCCGCCCCTACCAAGAACAATACGATTCCCAACCCGAGATCGAGCGCGAAGGATGCGCCGCCTGCCCAGATTTGGTATACGGCGTACACTTCGGGATTGAAAAACATGGTCAGGATAGATGCGAGCGACAAACCGCAGATGCAGAAAAACGAAGTCTTTTTATGGCGTTCAAAAAGTTTGGTAAGCCCTTTGGAAAAACTGATCAATCCCGCCAAAAATCCGACGCCAAGGCACGCATACACGGCAAAAACGGCAGGATCCGCCTGCCAATAGGTCAGACTGACCGAATCCATGATCGGCTGGAAATATCCCGCGATCATGAGGACCGCCGTAGCGGAAAGACCCGGCACGACCTGCGTGATCGCCACGATGTAACCGAGGATCAAAAACAAAATATAATGATACCACGAAAGTCCCTGCAGAGCGCGTTCGCCCGTATCGGCGAGCGTGGAAACAAGGCAGACCGCCACGGGAATGATAAATCCCACCGCGAACAATCCCAGATTTTTCGCCGTTTTCTTTTCCGAACGCACCTCATCCAGCACGGCGGGATAGGCGCCCAGCATGAGCCCCGCAAACAGCGCGATGACCGTAAACGGGCTGACATCCAAAAGATAGCGCACGGCAAAAAATCCGAGCGCAAACCCGATGACGACCCCCACCGCGATCGGAAGCAGAAAACGCACGCATTTTCCGAATTTTTTCAGAATATTCCCGAGCGCGTACAAAAGTTTTTCGTACAGGCGGAAAATGATCGCCACGGTCGATCCGCTCACACCCGGCACGATGATCGCAAGACCTATGAAGAAACCCAAAAGCCCGCCCTTGGCGGCTTCTTTTCCGTTTTTATAGCGAAGATCCGGTTCTTTTTCCGCCGAAATCTCCTGCACGGCGGCACAACCCCCGCCGCTTTTCTTTTCTGTATTTTCAAAGGAGCTCTCTGCCGCTCCCTCGTTTGCGGGAATTTCCGCACTCCCCGTTTTCTCCGCCGCATTTTGAACGTTCTGCGGCAAATTTTCGGGTACGTTCCCCTGGTTTTGTGTCGAATTTTTCTCTTCCACGATCGGCTCCGTTTGAGGATGTTCCATAATTTTACGGCTGTTCGCTGAACGCCCTGATTTTTAAAGCGAGGTCGTTTGCGGAAAGGCGGCAATCCTGCGCCTGTTCTTCCGCAGTGGCGTGCGGAATAAATTTATTCTCCGCGCCCATGATCTTCAGCCGCACGGGCTGCGCGCAGGAGGCGTAATATTCGGCAACCGCCGAACCGAATCCGCCGCTCAGATACCCCTCTTCAAAGGTAATGATCTTCTTATCCGCGATCTCGCGCAGAATGCGCTCGTCCAGCGGTTTGATCGTACGGCAGTTGACGATCCTGCAATCGGTTCCGCTCCGCTTTTTCGCTTCCAGCGCACGCGCCACGGCACGCGCGCCGCTCGCCAGCACGACGACGCCGTCGCCGTCCGAAAGCGTTTCCCAGCGATAATAATCCCCGATCTTCTGGCGGCTCCCCAGATTGGGCGCGTACCCGTTCGGATACCGTATCGCGCAGGGTACTCCCAAACTTTTTGCGTAGTCGAACACGTCCGCAAGTTCCGCGCAGTCCTTGGGCGCAAAAATACGCAAGTTCGGCACCGAACGCAGAGCCGAAAGCTCAAAAAGTCCCTGGTGCGTCTTTCCGTCCGCCCCCACAAACCCCGCACGGTCAATACAGAAAATCACGGGCAGATTCTGCAGGCATACGTCGTGAATGATCTGATCGTATGCCCTTTGCAAAAACGTCGAATAAATGCAGACAACGGGACGGAGGCCGCCCTTCGCCATGCCCGCCGCCATCGTTACCGCGTATTCTTCGCAGATTCCCGCGTCGAAAAGGCGCGTCGGAAATTTTTCCGCAAATTCCGAAAGCCCTACCCCGTCCGTCATGGCGGCCGTCACCGCTGCCAGCGCGGGATCTTCCTGCGCGCGCTCGCACAGCAATCTTCCCAGCGCCACCGAAAAGGAATTTTCACCGCTCGCAAAGTTGCGCGCAACCCCGTGAAAACGCGCAGGATCCGCTTCCGCCGCGTCATATCCCTTGCCTTTTAAGGTTACCGCATGCAAAAATACGGGTTCGCGCAGCTTTTTGATGTCTGTCAAAACTTCGATCAATTCATGCAGATCGTGCCCGTTGACCGGTCCGATGTATTTGAATCCGCACCGCTCGAAAAAGTCGTTTTTATTCAGCCAGCCCTTCAGCGTGTATTTTAGTTTGCGCAGCTTTTTCCCGAATGCTCCCGTTTCCTTGAACGTGCGGCTCAAAAAGGAATTGAAAGTACGGTACCGCCGCTTTGCCGTCATTTTGGAAAGCGAACGGTACAGCGCCGAATGGTTTTTATCGATGGACATCCCGTTGTCGTTGAGAACAACGACAAAATTTTCAGGTTTTTTCTCCGTGGCAAAGATCGCTTCCAGCGCCGTGCCGTTTCCCAGCGACGCGTCGCCGATAAAGGAGATGACTTTGTAATCTTCCCCGCGCACATCCCGCGCCGCGCACATTCCGAGCCCCGCCGCAACCGACGTGCCGCTGTGCCCCGCTATGAATGCGTCGTATTCGCTCTCTTCGGGATCGGGAAATCCGCTCACGCCGCCTTTTTTGCGCAGCGTATCCAACGTCCTGCCCGTGATCAGCTTGTGCGCATAACTCTGATGCCCTACGTCAAATATCAATTTATCTTTCGGAAAATCAAATACCGAATACAGAGCTACCGTCAACTCCACAACCCCAAGGTTGGAAGACAGATGCCCGCCGTTCTCGCGTACCGCTCCCAGCAACTCCTCTCGCAGCTGCCGCGCATATTCCTCCGCACGCTTGCCGTTGCATCCTTTTATTTCATCCGCCAACAAAATCGCATCACCTCGCTGGTACTATCTTACTCGGGATCCTTCAAAATCATACCGTTTTTTCCCTCCTATTGTAAAACATTGGCGCTTCTTTGTCAAGATATTTGCGATTCCGCCTGTTTTCTCTCTTGCGCCTTTCGTTTCATGCGAAACGAAAGGCGCTTTTTCCTCGCCGCAACTTTTCTTCCCCTTTTATCCGAAAGTTTTCGCCTTTGCCTATTCTTTTATTTCGTGCAAAACAGAACGCACATTCCTTGCCACTGCTTTCCTTTAACGCAAACGCTTACGCTTTCCGCTGAAAAATATAAAGCCTGCATTTTTTACATCGCAATTTCCGCGGTTTGCGTTTGCATTCCGTTGAACCGCGCGTTTTTCTGTCGCAACGGCGAATTGCCCGTTTTGAGGGTGGGTCGCAAGGTTTTTAATGCCGCCTGCTTGCGTTTGCGGCGCGTATTTGTTATAATAGCGGAGAAAATAAAACAAAGAGGCGAAAAAATGCCCTACAAAATTTATTTAAAGCGCGGAGAAGAAAAGCGGATCCTGGCGGGACACAGCTGGGTATATGCGAACGAAGTGGCGAAGATCGAAGGGAAAGACAAAAACGGAGCGCTGGCGGAAGTATGTTCGTTTGACGGGCGGTATATCGGGAAGGGATACATCAATCATTTATCGAAGATATTGGTGCGCGTCTTTATCCGCGGGGATGAAACGGACGACGAAGAATTTTACAAAAAACGCATAGCGGAAGCGGCGCAGCTTCGGAAAGTTTTATTCGGCGCGGAGAGCGATTGTTATCGGCTTGTATTTGCGGAAGCGGACGGACTGCCGGCGCTGATTGCCGACCGATACGGGGATTACATTGTTTTGGAACTTCTTTCTTTGGGAATTGACCAGCGGAAGGAAAAAATCGTGAACGCTTTTGTAACGCTTTTTTCGCCGAAAGGGATCTACCAGCGCGGCGATGCGCCCGTACGGCAGAAAGAGGGACTGCCTTTGGAAAACAAGACGCTGTACGGAGAAGTTCCCGACAAAATTTTTGTGACGGAAAACGGACTGAAAATGTGCGTGGACGTAAAGAACGGGCAAAAGACGGGGTATTTTCTGGACCAGAAAGAAAACAGGTTTGCGGTGCGCAGGTATTGCGGGGGTGCAAAAGTTTTGGATTGTTTTTGCAACAGCGGCGGATTTTCGCTGAATGCGGCGACGGCGGCAAAAGAAGTGACGGCGCTGGACATTTCGCAATTTGCACTGGATAACGTGGCGGAAAACGCAAAGCTGAACGGATTTACGAATATAAAGACGGTCTGCGCGGACGCATTTGAGCAACTGCGCAAATTCCGCGCGGACGGAGAATTGTTCGATACGGTGATCCTCGATCCTCCCGCATTCTGCAAGAGCGCGGCGGAAGTACAGGACGCGTACCGCGGCTACAAAGACGTGAACATCACCGCCATGAAACTCGTGCGCCGCGGCGGATTTCTGATCACCTGTTCCTGCTCTCACTACATGACCGCGCCGCTCTTTGAAAAAATGCTGCGCGAAAGCGCGCGCGAAGCGGGAAAGACTGTCAAAATATTGGAAACGCGCGTGCAGGCGCCCGATCACCCTGCCCTGCTCGCCGCCGAAGAAACTTCCTACCTGAAAGCATTTTTCCTGCAGATTTTATAAAAACGTTTCTTTCCGACAAAGCAATTTCATAAATCAGCGTTGCCCGAAGCCGCAAGAAAACGGCTTCGGGCAATTTTTTTCGCCCACGTATCCGAAAAACAGAAAAAAGAAAGACAAGCGGACACCGTGACGGGCAATCAGCAGACAAGCAAACACCGCGACGGGCAAGAAACAGGCAAACAGACACTGCGACGGGCAAGCGACAGGCAAACAGACACTGCGACGGGCAAGCGACAGGCAAACAAACACCGCGACGGGCAAGCGGCAGGCGTAGCGGAGAACACTGCGACGATCAAAACGGCAGGCAAGTAAACAAAACTGCGGCGGGCAAAACGACAGGCAAGCAAACAAAACTGCGACGGGCAAGCGGCAGGCAAACAGAAACCGCGACGGGCAAGCGACAGGTGAAGCGGACGGAAAAAAGCGCAAAAATTCTGACGATTTTTTGGTTTTCTTGCGGAAAAGTTTTTCGCGGTTTTTCTTTTGGAATTTACACGTTTTTCTCTGCTCTTTGGTTCAATCGACAACATTCGACAAAACTTCTGCAAACTCGACGATTTTCTACCGTCAACAAAAGTTGAAAGTGTTTGTTGTTTGTAGTATAATAAAGACATCAAATACGTCTGAAACACGCAGACACAAAGGAGTAAATAAAATGTACCAGTTAAAAGTAAAAAATCTTCAAAAAGTATTTTCACAGGAGAACGGAATTTTTAAGACGAGCGATTTTATCGATTGTTCGGCACAGGCCCTGAAAGACCTGCCCGATTGTGAGATCTCGAAAAATCAGGACGGGCTCAGCGTTTCCTTGAACGGCAAAACCACTACGGAAAAAGAGTTTCTCTCTTTGCTCTCTCGTGCATTGCAGGATATGTTCGACGCAAAAATCCAGCAAAAAGATTCTGCCCTGCAACTTTGCTTTGCAAACGGCGCCGATTTCAGAATAGATGTCGTAAAAACTGCCTGACTTTGCATAAGCTTCGGCCGTTGCGGTTTTTTGTAAGACCTCTTCGCAAAAATACGATTTTCCTTTCCGTATTGCTTCGTTTTTTTGCCTGCGGTTTTTCAATAACTCGTTTTATAACTTTTTTCATTGCTTTCTTCATTCGCAACGGCTTTTCCTTTTACCGCTCATCTTTTTATAGATGGGTGGTAATTTCTATTATTGTAGAATAAATATGTGTTTTATATAGAAATATTTCTTTTCCTGTTGACGTAAAATGATACAGGGATAGAAAGCAATGATTGATTCAATGTCGATTTTTGAAAAAGTAGACAAAATACGCATAAAAAAGGGATTATCGTCCAACAAACTATGTACGAACGCAGGCATTTCGCACGGAACGTTGAACGCATGGAAAACGCGGCAGACGATGCCGACGCTGGACGTTCTGGAAGGAATTTGCGACGCGCTGGAAATTCATCTGGCGACGCTCCTTTTTGACGTAGACACCGACGATCTGACCGGCGAAGAAATTGACCTTTTGTCGGCGTTCCGCAAGCTCTCCGAAGAGCAGAAACACGCCGCCGTGCAGATGATCAAAGCCATGCAACAATAATTTTTCACTAAAAATTACGGCCGCCCGTTTATGGTATGCACCTCCAAAACATCCGACTTTTGGGGTTTGCTTCCACAATGGGCGGCTCTTTTCTCGCTCCATAGATTCGTTTTTTAAAATTCCTCTACTGTTTTTAAATTCTGCCGTATTTTTTCTGCATAACGTTTTCCAAAACCGTGCGCCGAAATCGTGTGCCAAAATCGCGCGTCGATATTGCGCGCCAAAGGCGTGAACCAAAGCCGAAACTGTCTGCAGTGCTGTCGACTCACGGTTTTGTAGCCCCGTTCAGTCGTATTTTTTTAAGCAAAATCCAGCCGCGGAAAATTTTCCGCGGCTGGATTTTTACTATTTGGAGATTACATTCGTGTAAGCAATTTTATAAAAAATTTCCTTTCATCCTTCCCGCGGCGTTGCAAAATATTTGCATCGCCGCGGACAATCGCACGGCGAACATTTTTTCCCTGCCCGATTCCTGCAAAAGCCCATCCGATCGCATTCGCCGCATTTTCCTTTCGGATTACTGTTTCTTTTCCTCTTTCTTTTCTTTCGTGTGACAGGAGCAGCATCCGCAGGAAGAACAATCACAGCCGCAGCCGCTCTTTCCGTGCTTTTTGCACCAGATCTTATACCCGATCGCAAACACGACAAGCCCTGCCGCCACGACTCCGACCGCTATGCTCACGATCGTCCCCGCCACCGTCAACAGATTCAGCATATTTTACTCCTTTCGGGGTGCCGTCGTTTCAAAAACGACGGCACGTTCCGCTCTTTTTCTCTTTTTTACAGTGTATTGCAAAGGCGCCTGCTTTTATTCCGCATTTTCGGTATTTTTTCTGCCTTTACGCTTTTTTATTCCGAAACGGCGCCTTTTTCTTTTTTTCTGCATACGATCGCGCCGCGGTTTCGCAGGATGATAAATCCGATAAATCCTGCCGCCAGCGCCGCTACGATGAACACCGTCCACCACCAGGTAAGAACCAGATATACCGCCGTCGCCGTCAAATAAGAAGTGAGCATCCAGAACGCCACCGTCCACTTGAATTTCCCTTTCGGCGTTTCACCGCGAACGGTCGCCGCCGCCGCAAAACACGGAATGGTCAGCATATTGAACACCGTAAACGCGATCAGCGCCTGCCACGTGATGCCCGTCGATTGCATCAGCGCCACAACCGCGCCGATCCCGCTTTCGCCGTCATCCCAGCCCGGCAATACCGCCCCGATCGCAGGTACCAGCACGTAAAACGTTGCGATCACGTTTTCCTTCGCGATCAGTCCCGTTACCGCCGCCACGACAAACACCCAGCCGTAAGTCCCCAGCTGCAATCCGAATCCCATCGGCGTGCAGACCCACTGCACAAACGACCCGATACTGTACAGAATGGATTCTTCAATCCCCACCATCTGCCAGCTCCAGTTGAAATTCGACAAAAACCAGATCACGATCGCACTCGCCACGATGATCGTGAACGCCTTCTTGATGTAATGCTTCAATTTATCCCATAAATGCACCATCAGCGACTTAAACTGCGGCAAATGATAGTCGGGAAGTTCCATAATGAACGGCGCCGCTTCCCCGCGCATCGTCGTCTGGCGCATCACCGCCACCGAAATCACCGCCATCGCCATCCCGAATACGTACAAGGCAAAAACCAGCAGGTCTGCATTCACGCTCGTATACTGCGACGCCACCGCTCCGCATACCGCCGCCAAAATCGGTGCCTTCGCTCCGCACGTGAAAAACGGTATCACGCGGTTGGTCATCACACGCTCTTTTTCGTCCGCAAGCGTACGCGTATTGATCGCCGCCGGCCCCGAACACCCGAATCCCATGATCATCGGTATGAACGCCCGTCCCGATAACCCGAACTTGCGGAATGCCCTGTCCAGTATGAACGCCACCCGCGCCATGTACCCCGAATCTTCCAATATCGAAATCAGTAAAAACAGAAACAAAATCTGCGGTACAAACGACAATACCCCCGAAAGCCCTGCCCAGATCCCTTCGTTTACAAGCCCTTGCGCCCATGCCGCCGCGCCTACGTTTTCCAGTCCCGCCGCAATGCCTCCGCCGATCTGATCGCATACAAATCCCGTCAGGTTGAATAAAATAGCCCCCGGCGTCGATATCCCCGCCGAACTGTAAAATACCTTGACAAATGCGTTCAGCACTTCGCCGCCCGCGTCTACGTCCTGCGCAAATCCCGCTCCGCCCGTAAACAGCTTCGCTATTGCGTTCAGATACAGAAAATCTTCCCCGAACGTCAGATGAAACAGCCCGAACAAAATGACCAAAAAGATCGGTATTCCCCAGATCCGATGCGTCAGCACCCGATCCGCTTTCTCCGATTTTGTCATCTTCTCCGCCCGCTTCGTACGCTCTACCACCGCCGAAAAATTCGTCGTTATGTATTTGTAACGCGCGTCCGCGATCAGCGCTTCAAAATCACCGCCGAACAACTCC
>USSJ01000034.1 GCA_900557285.1 uncultured Clostridia bacterium
CAGAAAAAAGTACACGGTCGGTCAGAAAGCGGCTGACAAAATCGCGAAGTTCGCCGGCAGCTGGGCGTTTATTTTTTCATTTGTCGGCGTGCTTGTACTGTGGATGGTGGGCAACGTCCTTTTGGGTGTCGGAGCGTTCGATCCGTATCCGTTTATTCTGCTGAACTTGGTGCTTTCCTGCGTTGCGGCAATTCAGGCTCCGCTGATCATGATGAGCCAGAACCGCCAGGAAGCAAAAGACCGGGCACGTGCGGAAAACGATTACAAGGTTAACCTCAAAACGGAGATTATGATCGAGGACCTGCATAATAAAATGAACAAGATTCTTGCCAAACAGGATGCAATACTTCGGCTTATGCGTGAAGAAGAATCCAAAGAATTGCCTTCCGACGAGAAAAAAGAAGAGAAAAAAGAGGAAAAATAAAGGGGCTCCTGCGGTGCAGGCCCCTTGTCGTTTTGGCGTACAAAATGAAGGAAAGAATGGACAAACGCAGAAGAAAATGATAAAATAGCCGCAGAATAATAAGGCCGTGTTTTTGTCCTGATCTGCCGCGCCGGGGATGCCGTTTGACAAGAGCAGTGCTTTTGATTATAATATTGCTCGGAGCGGATTCCGATCCGGAGCCGAAAGAAGGTTCGGGACGACATGGATTTCAGACCTGGCGTCGGAAAATGAAAAGAAGGCAGGTGCTTTTCGGGTATTTGCCATAAGAGATTGACTATGCTTTATCAAAAAATCGAAAAGATCCGTAAAAATACGGTCATGCATAAGATAACGGATTTTCTGGACGGAAACTGGTATCCGGTCGTTTATGCGGCATTGGCGCTTATCTGTTCGTTTACAGGGCTGGAGCTTGTTTTTTATGTTTTGACGGCTTTGGCCGCAATTTTCGGGACAGTCTTCTGCCGTGATACAAAATCGCTGATCGTTCCTCTGGTTCTGGCCGTTTATGCCGTCAGCCAGAAGCATACGCCGCAGCCTCCGTATAAATCGGATTATCTGTATGATCCGGCTGTACTGGCAACGCTCGGCGTTTTGTTTGTATTGGTACTTGCCTCGACGATTTTCCGCATGATCGCCTGCAAGGGGACGGGCAATGTTTTCCGCACGCCGACCAAGGCCCGCTGGGGGCTGTTTGCGCTGGGTGCTGCGCTCATCCTGAACGGTATTTTTTACAGCGGCTATACGATCGCAAATCTTGTGCTGGGGATCGGGATCGCTTTTTCGTTCGTTTATTTTTATGTTTATTTTTACAATACCGCTGAATGGACGGAAAAAACGCCGGAATACATTGCGCGGGTCCTGGTGCTGGCTTGTGCCGTGATCCTTATCCAGCTTCTGGAAATGTTTGTTTTCGATTATCCGCAGAATAAGAATGAATTTGTTCTGGGTTGGGGTATGAGCAACAACATCGGCGGAATGCTTGCAATGTTCATGCCCGCCTGTTTTTATCTCGCTTATAAGAGCCGTTACGGTATCGCATTTTATATATTGGGGCTTCTTACCTTTGCGGGGGTAGTCATGACGCTCAGCCGCACTTCCGTGTTTGTGGGCGGGGCGATCCTGATAGCCTGTATGATCTATTTGAGCATAAAAGGCAGATACGCCCTTTTTATTCGGATCTTCAACGTGATTTTTATTGTTGCTCTTATTTGTTTTGTCTTTGTGCCGAATGAGCTGTGGCGGGTTTTCCAGTATTATATCGAACACGGGTTAAACGATTCCGGCCGTTGGGACATCTGGGAAAACGGAGTGAAGAACTTTCTGCGTGCTCCGATTTTCGGTGTGGGATTCTATACGCCCATCGCGCCCGATTGGTCCTATAACATTGAAAACTGGGTCTTTCCCGATATGTATCACAATACGTACATTCAGCTGCTTGCTTCCTGCGGTATTCTGGGTGTTGCGGCGTATACGTTTCATCTTGTTCAGGGAGCGATGCTGATATTTCGTAAGCCGTCGGCAGAACGTATCTTTTTCTTTCTTGTGATTTTGGCACTGAGCGGAATGAGTATGGCGGACAATCATTTGTTTCATGTATTCCCGACGCTCGTGTATTCCATGCTGATCGCCATGTGCGAGAAAGATTACGAAAAGTGCGCGCGGGTCGGTAAAGCCGAGCATTCCGCTGAGGACGGCGTTGCAGATTCCGCGGAACAAGCAGAAGAGGAGAAACGTCTGCCGAAAACAACGGAAGAATAGCAGATGCCGCAAGGCTTTTTAGCGGAAGCATGAAAAAATCCGGAAGAAAATTACACAAATATCGCGGATTGTTCACAAAGTTAACCTTGACAAAACAGTACGGATGTAGTAAAATTTTTTTTGGGTTCATCCTGTTGTGAAATAATGTTGTATTGAAATAAAAATCTTATAATATAAAATATTTCGGGAGAAGCAGAACATGGAAGGCTTGAAAATTCCGGATTTATACGACCTGTCGCACACGGCGGCGGGGGAGTATCTGAAACAGTTTCAATATCCTTGGGAAGCGTTGGCAGGACTGAAAGATTTTATTCTGCAGCTGGGCGCAGAACTGGATGTAAAGCAATACGATGAAATTCTGCCGCAGGTATGGGTGAATAAAACGGCGAAAGTTGTGCCGACGGCGTATCTGGGAGCGCCGTGCATTGTGGGCGCAAAAACGGAGATACGTCACTGTGCTTTTGTGCGCGGCAGCGCATTGATCGGCGAAAATTGCGTCGTCGGGAACTCGGTGGAACTGAAAAATGCAATCTTGTTTGACAATGTGCAGGTACCGCATTTTAATTATGTCGGGGACAGTATTCTCGGCTACAGATCGCATATGGGGGCGGGTTCGGTGACATCCAACGTGAAATCGGATAAAACCCTCGTTTGCGTGCGCTGCGATGGAGAAAAACTGGAAACGGGTCTCAAAAAATTCGGCGCGATGCTGGGTGATTTTGTGGAAGTGGGCTGCAACAGCGTACTCAATCCCGGCACGGTGATAGGCCGGCATACGAACATTTATCCGCTTTCGAGCGTGCGCGGTTTTATTCCCGCCGACAGTATTTATAAAAGTGCGGATAAAGTTGTAAGAAAAATTTAAAAGGGATTTACGATGGGAAGATATTTCGGAACAGACGGGTTCCGCGGTGAGGCGAACAAGACGCTGACCGCGGAACATGCATATAAAGTAGGAAGGTTTTTGGGGTATTATTACGGTGAACGCAGGCGCCGCCGCGGAGATGAAACTCCTGCGCGCATCGTGATCGGGAAAGATACGCGCCGTTCCAGCTATATGTTCGAGTATGTGTTGGCGGCGGGACTTTGTGCGTCTGGGGCGGACGCGTATATTCTGCACGTCACGACAACTCCGTCCGTTGCGTACATCACACGGGTGGACGATTTTGACTGCGGTATCATGATTTCTGCGAGCCATAACCCGTATTACGATAACGGCATCAAACTGATCAACAACAACGGCGAAAAGATGGACGAAGCGACCATTGCGCTGGTGGAAGATTACATAGACGGAAAACTGGAGCTGTTCGGCAAGAAAATTGAGGAAGTGCCGTACGCCCTGCGGGAGAAGATCGGCAAGACGGTGGATTATGCATCGGGCAGGAATCGTTACATCGGGTATCTGATCTCGATCGGCATGTATTCGTTTAAGGGCAAACACGTGGGATTGGATTGTGCGAACGGATCCGCGTGGAATATTGCGAAATGTGTGTTCGAAGCGCTGGGTGCGAAAGTTACGGTCATCAATGCGGAGCCGAACGGATTCAACGTGAATGAGAATGCGGGTTCGACGCATATCGAAGGGCTTTGCCGTCTTGTGAAAGAAAAGGGACTGGATATCGGATTTGCCTATGACGGCGATGCCGACCGCTGTCTGTGCGTGGATGAAAACGGGAATGTGGTGGACGGCGATCAGATCTTATATATTTACGGAAAATATATGAAAGATCGCGGGAAACTTGTCACAAATACCATTGTGACGACAGTGATGAGCAATCTCGGATTATATAAAGCGCTCGACGAAGAAGGAATCGCTTACGCAAAGACTGCCGTCGGGGATAAGTACGTTTATGAATATATGCAGCAGCACGGATGCAGGCTGGGGGGAGAGCAGTCGGGACATATCATTTTTACGAAATATGCGACGACGGGTGACGGAATTCTGACGAGCCTGAAAATTATGGAAGTGTTGATGGCGAAAAAGGCAACGCTGTCGCAGCTGGCTGCGCCGGTCCATATTTATCCGCAGGTGGTCGTCAATGTCCGCGTGGCGGACAAATCTGCGGTGCAGAGGGATGCAGACGTACGCACGGCGGTCGAAAACGCGGCGCGTGTGTTGGGCGATGAAGGACGGATACTCGTGCGTGAATCCGGTACGGAACCGCTCATCCGCGTCATGGTAGAAGCCAAGACCAAAGAGGAGTGCGGGAAAATTGCAGACGGCGTAGTGCGTGTCATTCAGGACAAGGGCTATGCCGTTTAAGGACGGAATATGTGCGGAATTGTAGGATATACAGGAAATAAACAGGCTGCGCCTGTCTTGTTGGACGGATTGAAAAAACTGGAATACCGCGGGTATGATTCGGCGGGGATAGCCGTGCTTGGCCCGACAGGGAAAACGACGGTCGTCAAGGCGAAAGGCAGGCTGAAAAGGCTGACGGAAAAAACGGACGACGGGAAAACTGTTTTTGGTACTTGCGGGATCGGGCATACGCGTTGGGCAACCCATGGCGAGCCTTCGGAAGTAAACGCGCATCCGCATTTCAATGACGAAAAGACGGTTTTTGGGGTACACAACGGGATCATCGAAAATTTTGCCGATCTGAAACTGAAACTGGAAAAAGCGGGATATTCTTTCTATTCGCAGACGGATACGGAGATCGCGGTAAAACTTGTCGACTATTACTATAAAAAATGGCATGACCCGCTGGATGCGCTCATCTCTTTTACGCTTCGCGTGCGCGGTTCGTATGCGTTGGCGATCATGTTTCAGGATTTCCCGGGCGAAATCTATGTCGCGCGGAAAGACAGTCCCATGATCATCGGGGTCGGGGACGGAGAAACATTTCTTGCGTCCGATGTTCCGGCTATTCTCAGATATACGCGCCGTGTGTATTATATCGGGAATATGGAGATCGCGCGTTTGCAGAAAGGCAAAGCAGAGTTTTTTGATCTCGACAAAAACGAATTAAAAAAAGAATTGGTCACGATTACGTGGGATGAAGAATCCGCGGAGCGGGGCGGATTCAAACATTTCATGATGAAAGAGGTCCACGAACAGCCCAGAGTTGTGCGGGACACGATCAACGACGTCGCCGGCGAAGGTGTCATCGATTTCGGGCGGGTCGGACTGTCGGATGAAATGATACGGTCTTTCTCGGAGATCTGGATCGTGGCTTGCGGATCTGCGTATCATGCGGGCGTCGTTTCGCAGTACGTGATCGAAAGTCTTGCCCGTATTCCTGTTCGCGTCGAACTTGCGTCCGAATTTCGATACCGCGAACCCATCCTTTCGGAACAGATGCTCGTCATCATAATCAGCCAGTCGGGAGAAACGGCGGACAGCCTCGCCGCCTTGCGGGAAGCAAAAGAAAGAGGGGCAAAGACCCTTGCAATCGTGAACGTGGTCGGTTCGTCTATCGCGCGCGAAGCGGATATGGTCTTTTATACAAAAGCCGGCCCTGAAATCTCTGTCGCCACGACAAAAGCATACAGTGCGCAGTTGGCGGCGGGATATCTGCTGGCCGTACAGTTCGCGTTTGTGCGTGGGAAGATCGGAAAAGAGAGGTATTCGCAACTGATCGGCGAAATGAAAGCGCTGCCTGAAAAGATCGCGGCTTTGCTCGAAGATAAAGAAAAAATTCAGAAATTTGCGGCGCAGATCGCCAACCGACGCGACGTGTTTTTTATCGGCAGGGGAGTTGATTATGCGGTCGGTATGGAGGGAAGTCTCAAACTCAAAGAGATCAGTTATATCCATTCGGAAGCGTATGCCGCAGGAGAACTCAAACACGGGACGATCAGTCTTATAGAAGACGGTACGTTGGTCGTCGGTATTCTTACACAGGGCCGTCTTGCAGAAAAAACATGGAGCAATATGGTCGAAGTGTACAGCCGCGGCGCATGCCTTATGGCTTTGACCTCGGCAGGCAATTATTTTGTGGAAGACAAAGCGGCGTTTACGATTTATATTCCCAAAGCGGAAGAGCTGTTTTTGCCGAGCCTGGCGGTCATTCCCTTACAGTTGCTCGCGTATTATGTGAGTGTGGCGCGCGGTTTGGATGTCGATAAACCCAGAAATCTCGCAAAGAGCGTTACGGTGGAATAGATGAAAAAGCATTTCATACGATACGGAGAAAAATATGAGTAAACCGAATTATCATGCCAAAAGAGACGTGCTGATCGTCGCCATCAGCGATTTTATTGCCTTGACGCTTTCCATGTTGGTTTCCATGCTGATCGTACACGGGGAGATTATCTGGGATTGGGAGCTTTTGTATTGGTATCTTTGCAATATCGGTACGGTGGCCGTCTTTTATATCGTATTTCGATTGTATTCGATGTCTTTGCGTTCGGTCGGCATCATTGATTCGATCAAGGTGGTTTTAGCCGGACTATGTATCTTGGGGCTGAATGTCGTCTACATTTTCTTTTTCGACGAGGTCTGCGGTGTCCGTACTTGTATTCTGTATGTGCTGATGCTCACGATTCTCGCTCTGCTGATCCGGTTTTCTAAAAGAATTTATTTTGCATCCAAATATATTGTCAATAAGGAAGACGAACACAAAGTTCGTGCCATGATCGTCGGCGGCGGAGATGCGGGATCGATGCTCATCCGTGAGATCCAGACGAGTGATAAGATCGATTACAATCCTGTCTGCATCGTGGACGACGATCCTGCCAAGATCGGAAAAAGCATCGGGGATGTCAAGATCGTCGGTTCAACGGCAGAGATAAAGGATTTTGCGGAACTTTACAATATCGAAGAAATTCTTATTGCGATGCCGTCAGTACCGAAAAAAGAGATCCAGAAAATTTTTGATATCTGCAAAACGACCAAATGCAAGGTAAAGATCCTGCCCGGGTTATATCAGATCGTGAACGGCGAAGCCAGCGTTTCGGCGCTCCGTCCGGTACAGATCATCGACCTTTTGGGCAGGGAGCAGATCAAAGTCAACCTGGACGAGATCGTGGGATATATAGAGGGCCGCGTCGTGCTGGTAACGGGCGGAGGCGGTTCGATCGGCAGTGAACTTTGTCGTCAGATAGCAAGTCACAACCCCAAACAGCTGATCATTCTGGATATTTATGAAAATAACGCCTATGAGATTGAACAGGAACTTCGGAGAAAACATCCTGAACTCAATCAGATCGCGTTGATCGCAAGTGTGCGCGATGTCGGAAAAATGGATGACGTATTCAAAAAATACCGTCCGGATATCGTATTTAATGCCGCGGCGCACAAGCATGTTCCTCTCATGGAAACAAGCCCGAACGAGGCGATAAAAAACAATGTCTTTGGTACGTTGAATGTTGCCCGCTGTTCGGATAAGTACGGAGTAAAGACATTTGTGCAGATCTCCACGGACAAAGCCGTCAATCCTACCAACGTTATGGGGGCGACGAAACGTATCTGTGAAATGATCATTCAGACTCTTGGCCGGCACAGCAAGACGAATTTTGTCGCAGTGCGGTTCGGAAACGTTCTCGGCTCCAATGGCTCGGTGATCCCGCTCTTTGAAAAGCAGATCGCCGAAGGCGGACCTGTCACTGTTACGCACAAGGACATCATTCGCTATTTCATGACGATCCCGGAAGCGGTGTCACTGGTTCTGCAGGCAGGCGCTTATGCCAAAGGCGGTCAGATATTTGTTTTGGATATGGGCGAGCCTGTCCGCATTTATGATCTTGCGTACAATCTTATCAAGCTCTCGGGGTTGGAACCGGGTGTGGATATTGAAATCAAATGCACGGGGCTTCGTCCGGGCGAGAAACTCTACGAAGAACGGCTTATGGACGAAGAAGGAATGCAGACTACGGCAAACGGGCTGATCAACATCGCAAACCCGATCGATATCGACGAAGGATTTCTTTGGGCGGAATTGGACAAACTCTATAAAGCGGCGTATGCGGAGACTGACAATATTCGAGCGACCGTGGCAGAGCTTGTAACGACTTATAAGCCTCAGTAACAGGCGGATAAAGCCGAAGCAGCAAAAAGGAGAAAATGGATAATATGGAAAATGAAGAAAATATCATTACCGCAAGCGACATATTCCGTACCATTCGGAAAAGAATTTGGATCGTTGCAGCCGTATCGATCGTATGTTGTATATTATTTTTCTGTTTTGCGCAATTTTGGTACAATAGCAACAATCAGAATTATAAGGCGACTTGCTTTATATCGTTTCCGGGCGTTTATTCGGGGAGTACGCAGAGCGTTTATCCGGACGGATCGGTTTTCCGCGCGGAAGATATCATTTCTTATTCGAATCTGAGCTATATAAAAGAGCAGGGCGGTGATTTATTTGCATCCATCGATGTGGAAAAAATGGTGCAGAATGACGAAATTTCTGTTTCTCTGAATTATGCCAATACAACGGTACAGAGTTCAGCATTGTCGCAATCTTCCAATCAGACAACCGCTGTGCAGACAGATGCTGAAATGACGATTACTGTTTCCGC
>USSJ01000035.1 GCA_900557285.1 uncultured Clostridia bacterium
ACGTCTTCGGCGGGAAAAGTCGGATATGGTTTAAGAGCTGCGAGACGGGCCGCGCTAAATTTCAGGGAACGTCGCTGGACTTCGTGTGGTTTGACGAGGAACCGCCCGAGGATATTTACACCGAGTGCGTCATGCGCGTCATGGACAAAAAGGGGGATATTTTCGGCACCATGACGCCCTTGAAAGGGCTGACCTTCGTCTACGAGGATATTTTTCTCAATCGGAGGGGCGACAGCGAGGCGTGGTACGAGTTTATGGAATGGGACGATAACCCGTTTTTGCAGAAAAGCGAAATAAAACTTCTGTCGTCGTCCATGGACGAAAAGGAATTGCAGAGCAGGCGGTACGGGAAATTTTGCGTGAGCGAAGGATTGGTTTACCCCGAGTTTGACGAAAACGTACACGTGATCCCGCCCTTTGAAATTCCGTTCGAATGGCAGGATACGATTTCCATCGACCCGGGACTGAACAATCCGCTGTCGGCGCATTGGTACTGCGTGGATTACGACGGAAACGTCTATGTGGTCGCGGAGCACTATGAAGCCAAACGCGATATCGGATATCATGCGGAAAAAATCAAGGAGATCAGCGCGGGGCTGGGCTGGCATACGGACGGGATGGGCAGGATCAGGGCGCTGATCGATTCCGCGGCGAACCAGCGCACGCTGGCGAGTTCAAAAAGCGTGAGCGAACTGTTCTATGAACAGGGCATCAACGTGAACGCAAACGTCAATAAGGATCTGTTTGCGGGTATAGCGCGCGTGAAATCCTATCTCAAAGGGGAGAACGGAGTTCCGAAACTGTATATTTTTGAAGGCTGCGTCAATCTGATCCGCGAACTCAAGGGGTATTTCTGGGGAAGCGGCGACGTGCCTAAAAAAAAGGACGATCACTCTTTGGATGAACTGAGGTACTATCTCATGACCAAGCCGCACAATTCCGCACCCGAAAAGCCTCCGACGGCCGTCCAGCGCGACAAAGCGCGCCTGATGCGGCGGTTACGCGCAAGGCGCGGAAACTGAAAGGCAAGGATCGGAGGATGGTTTTGTGAGCGATGAGCAGATAAGACAGGCGCTTGTCCGCCGTGCCGTGGGGTATGAAACGGACGAGGTCGTGGAGGAATACGGCTTCAACGACGGCGAAGCCGTACTGATCAAACGGAAGGTTACAAAGAAAAGCGTGCCGCCCGACATTCAGGCGGCAAAGATGCTGATGGACGGGCAGACGCCGCTCTGCGAACTGAGCGACGAAATGCTGGAAGAGGAAAAGCAGCGGCTGTTGCGGCAGCTGCATCGGCAGGAGGAAGACTGAATTGGATCAAAAAAAGACGGAAGCGCCCGTAACGGGCGCAAAGAGCAAGGGGAATGTGCAGGTATTGGGCGGTTTGAATTCCAACCGCAGTACGGGCCGTCCTTTTGACAAAAAGTTTGAAGAGGAAACGGTAAAGTTCGTATATGAAACTTTCCGCGAACGGCAGGAGGACCGGCGTTTTTTGGAACGGAGCTGGGAGCTGAACATGAATTTTCTTTCGGGGAACCAGTATTGCGACGTGAGCGCCGCGGGAGAACTGGAAGAAGAACAGCCGCGTTACTGGTGGATGACGCGCCGCGTGTATAATCACATCGCGCCGGCGATCGATACGCGCTGCGCCAAGCTGGCGCAGGTACGTCCCACGATGACCGTGCGCGCGGCGACGGGCGAGGAGAGAGATCTTCAGACGGCGAAGATCGCCACGAACGTCTTGCGTTCCGTATGCGAAGAATGCGGGTTCGACGATGTGGTATCCCGCGCGACGATGTGGAGCGAAACGTGCGGAACGGCGTTTTACAAAGTACTCTGGGACGCAAACAGCAAGAGTGCGGAAGGGGGCGTGCGCATCGCGGCGGTCTCGCCCTTTGAAATTTATCCCGAAGATCTTTCCGGGGAAAAACTCGCCGATCAGGGAAGTATAATGCACGTAAAAGCGGTACCCGTATCGGAGATTTTTGAACGATACGGCTTGCGCGTGGAGGGCAAAGACATCGATGAGTTTTCGTTGGTTCCCGGTTCGGCGTCGGCAAACGACGCGGGGGGGATGGGAAGCCGTCTGCGCGGCGTGCGCAAAAACAGCGCGCTCGTTCTGGAATATTACGAAAAGAGCAGCAGTGTTTTTCCGTATGGCAGACTCATCGTCGTGGCGGGCGACAGGCTTGCATACTACGGCGATCTGCCCTATGAAAACGGGGAATCGGGCTCGCGCACCTATCCGTTTGTCAGACAATGCGCGCTCACGATGTCGGGTGCCTTTTTCGGCGGCAGCATCGTAGACAGGATGATTCCCGTGCAGCGCGCGTTCAATGCCGTCAAAAACCGAAAGCACGAATTTTTGAACCGCCTGACGATGGGTGTGCTCGCGGTGGAAGACGGCTCGGTGGATACGGACGAACTTCTCGAAGAGGGGCTGCCGCCCGGGAAAGTACTCGTGTACAGGCAAGGGGCGGCGGCGCCGAAAATGCTGGGGGCGGACAGTCTGCCCGCGGAATTCGAAAAAGAAGAGGAGCGGCTGCTCGATGAATTTATTTTGGTCAGCGGCGTGAGCGAACTTTCTTCCACGACGCAGAACCGCACGCACGTGACGAGTGCCACGGGATTGCAGCTGCTCATCGATCTGGACGACACGCGTCTGGCGGTCACGGTCGACAGTGTGAAGCGCGCGCTCAAAGCGGTCGGAAAGCAGGTGCTGCGGCTGATGCGTCAGTTTGCCGGCGCGCACAGGCTCATGCGCATGACGGGCGAAGGAAAACGGGTGGAACTGTACTATTTTTCGTCGTCGGACATCACTTCGGACGATGTGGTGTTCGAGGCGGAAACGGACGAGGCGAATTCTCCTGCGAAACGGCGTTCGCTGATTTACGAGATGTACCGCATGGGGCTGTTTGAGGGGGAGGACGGCAAAGTGTCGGCCGAAACGCGCGAACGCGTGCTGGACGCATTGGGGTACGGCGGACTGGACAGTACGCGCGGCCTGCTGACCCTGCACAAGAACAAGGCGTCGGAAGAAAATCTCCGCCTGGTCACGGAAGAGGTGGATACGGACGAATTCGACGACGACGCGGCGCATATTGCGGAGCATACGCGGTACCTGCTGTCGGATGAATTCAAAAAGAACATGGCGGCAAAGCCGCGGTTTCTTGCGCATTTAAGACGGCATGAATTACAGAAAAAGCGCAAGAACGGAGAAAAAAAAACGGAGAATTGACCTGAAAAGGGAAACCCGCGGATCATAGAAATTTTTTTGGGAGGACGTTATGGAGAAGGAAAACAAAGTGCAGCAGCCGGACGCGGCGCAGGGAGCGGAGGCTCAAAAAGAGGAAGGCGCGGTCGGTTCGTTCGGCAAGTTCAAGAGCGCGGATGCCCTTCTGAACGCATACAATTCGCTGGAAGCTGAATTCACCCGCCGCAGCCAGCGTCTGCGCGAATTGGAGGGACGGCTGCAGGACGGGAACAGAATGTCGTCCGCAGCCGAGGGGGAGTCGCGGCAGCAGCCGCAGAGCCTGGACGAACAGGTCGGCGCGGCAGTGGAAAAATACCTCGCCGCCCGACAGGCTCCTTACATTATGGCGGACGGAGGTTCGCCGGCAAGCGCGCCTGCACAGCGCATCCGCTCTTTGGAAGAGGCGGGCAGGCTCGCACAGGAACTTTTCCGTAAAAACGTATAAAATCAATCTACGTATAGCGGAAAATCGAACAAAACAGCCGCATCGGCGGCAAAAATTTTCTTGCAGAAAGGAGATAAAAAATGGTAACGATGACAACTGCGGACAACGCATTGAAATCCTTTTATTTAGGCGTGGTATCCGAACAGCTCAATACGTCGGTCAATCCGCTTCTGGCGAAGATCAGACAGAGCACGGCGGATGTGTGGGGCAAAGAGGTTCGCCGCCTGGCGCAGTACGGCGTGAACGGCGGAATCGGCGCGGGCACGGAGGAGGGAGATCTTCCTGCCGCTGCGGGCAACAACTATGAGCAGTTCGTGACCACTCTCAAAAATTTATACGGCACGGTGGAGATCAGCGACAAGGCTGTGCGCGCTTCCGAGAACAGCGCGGGAGCCTTCGTCAATCTGCTCAATGCGGAAATGGAAGGTCTGATCAAGTCCTCGTCCTTCAATTTCGGGCGTATGCTGTTCGGCGACGGCAGCGGAAAACTTTGCACGGTCGAATCCGTTTCCGGCAATACGGTGACGGCGGATTCCGTCAAAAATATGATCGAAGGGATGGTCGTGGACATCTACGACGCCGCGGGAACGGCCGTTTCGGCTGCTGCGGGCCGCAGAGTCCTTTCCGTTGACCGCGAAGGGAAAAAATTCACCCTTTCGGGCGGTGCCCTGAGCGGTGTGGATGCCGACGATTTCGTGGTCGTGCAGGGTTCGTATAACCTGGAACTGACGGGGCTGGGCGCCATCTTTAAGAATAGCGGCACCCTGTACGGACTGGACCGCGCAACGCATACCTGGATGATCCCGTACATGAAATCGTCCGTGGGCGAGATCAGCGAAACGGTGATCCAGGCGGCGATCGACAAACTGGAAGAGACGGCAAACAGCCGCGTCAATTTCATTGTTTGCAGCTGGGGCGTCAAACGCGCTTTGCAGAAAGCGTTGTCCGCTTCCCGTTCGCTGACCGATCCGGAAGTGCTTGCGGGCGGCTATAAGGCGATCACCTACAACGGGATCCCCGTGGTGGCGGATCGCTTCTGCCCGGACGGCACGATGTATTTGCTCAACACCGACGATTTCTGCCTGCACCAGCTGTGTGACTGGAAATGGCTGGAAGGGGATGACGGAAAAGTCCTCAAGCAGGTGCCGGGCAAACCGCTCTATACGGCGACGCTCGTCAAATATGCCGACCTGATCTGCACGCGTCCCTGCGGACAGGCGATGCTTACGGGTATTACGGAAGAATAACCTGCGCGCGTTCTGCGTGAGACGGGACGGACGCGGCGCGGAAGATTTCCGCGCCGCGTTTTGCTTTTCTGCCGCTCGGATTGCAGAAAAACGCAAGACCGTTGCACGAAAATCGTGCAAAATATAGAGTGGAGAGCGGTGCAAGTCAAAAAATGGCAAACAGAACGGATCGCGGAAGCTAAGGAGGGAAAATGAAAGTAAATTTGATTATGGCGATGGCGGCGGAGCTGTGCGGGAGGAAAGACCTTTCGGAATATCTGACGGGCAAGAGTGCGGAAAACCTCGGCGAAGCCGAGCGGGATACGGAGAGCCTTCTGCGCTGTTATAATCTTACGGAAAATGAGATCGCATTGGATTATCTGCCTTTGCGCAAGACGGAGACGCTTGTTTCGGACGGAAAAATTTTATATTCCGCGTTTGAAAAATCGCCTCTGGAAATCGAGAGCGTGCGAAAGTCTGACGGCGGCAAACTGCCGTTCCGCATTGCGGAGGACGGAGTCTGCGTGCAGGCGGGGAAAGTGAGCGTGACGTATACATACCGCCCTTCGGTCAAAGCGCGCGAGGATGAAGCGGAACTGGATCGCAAGGGGGATGCGCGGTTGATGGCGTTGGGGACGGCGTGTGAATTTTCGCTGATGAACGGGATGTTCGATGCGGCGTCGCTTTTGGATAAGCGGTACAGGGACGCGCTTGCGTGCGCCTGCAGGGATCGCAACGGACGGATGAAGATGAGGAGCTGGATATGAGATTTTATCGGAAAACGCCGTTGGAGATGTCGGGTACGACGGTGCGCAAAAGTATTCCGCTGGATGTTTCCAAGGGAGAAGACGGCGGGATCGCCTATGCGCTGGAAAGTTCGGGAGGAAAGCTGCGCGGAGGGATCGGTGCAAGCGCTCTGGAGCTGTCGGCCTTGCCGGAAGGGGAAACTTTGCGTGCCGTATTTGAATCGGACGGCGCGTATGCGCTGTATTGCGACAGCGGAAGAATGTATGCGCAGACGGCAGACGGTCTGCAGGACAGCGGCATCATTTTTTCAAAGATGCCTGCTTGCGTCCGTCTTTACGACGGCGGGGAAAAAGTATTGCTTTCGGACGGAACGATGAGCCTTGTGCTGGACAAGAGCGGGCTGACGGAAAAGGCGGTCGCTTTTTCCGCGGCGGTATATGCCTATGACCGGCTCTGGTATTGCGGCGACGGACTGACGCTGTATTTCAGCGAGGCGGGGAATGCCTATAATTTTGCGGCAGGCACAGGTTTGGGCGGATCGATCGAACTTCCGGACAGAAAGGGCAAAATCCTGAAACTGATCTTTTTTCGGAACGATATTTATGTCGTGCGGGAATACGGTTTGCAGAAACTGGAGGCGTACGGCGACGAAAAGGAATTTGCCGTGGAAGACGTGTTGTCCTGTGCGAAAATTTACGGGCAGAGCGCGGCTGCGACGGAACGTACGCTGTTTTTTCTGGCGGAAGACGGGCTGCATTCGTACGGGGACGGAAAGACGGCGGATTTTGCCGGACATTTTTCATCGGAGCAGACGGATGTGCGGGGCGCGGCGTCGGGCGGGAAGTATTTTCTGACGGCGGAAACGGCAGAAGCCATGCGCGTTCTGGGGGTGTTCGATGAGGATACGGGCGGCGGTTATCTGGTACCGGGGGATTGCGCGGGACTTTGCGAAGGTTCGGGCAGGGTGCTGTTCGCGCTGGAAGGCAAAGGTTACGAGATCACGCGCGGCGGCGCGTTCGCGGGAAGGGTATCGCACCGCGTATGGCAGAGCGCGCCCGTAACGCCTTGCGGGGGAAGGGCGCTGCTGCGGGAATTGGACGTGCGGGCGCGCGGGGCGTTGATCCTTTGTGTGCACAGCGACGAAGGGAACCGCAGTGTGTGCGTGCCGGACGGCGGGAAGGTATGCCGATCGCTGAATCTGCCGGGGACGCATTTTACTTTCCGTATTCTTGCGGAAGATTGTGAAGTGAACAGGCTTTCGGCACTGTTTCTGAAAGGGGAGGATGTGTCATGACGGAAGACGAATTGAATCAGGCGGTCAACAAGCTGATTTCCGAAGCAAACGACGAAAGCGAAGACGCCAAGCTGAAATATGAAGAAGATTGCAGAAAAGAGAAATACCGTGCGGCGGAAAACCGGACGCTGCGCTCGACCATTCTGGATGCGGCGCTGGCGGAACTGAAAACCGCGTACGATAAGCTGGTTCTGAAAATTCAGGAAGAACTGGATGAAAGTCTGCAGGCGCTGTATGCGGAAAATGATCCGGACGGACAGCCCGGGGAGGGGATCAATCCGGATGACGCGCCGTATGAAGTGGATTACAGTCTGCCCTCGAGGGATCGCTACGTCGCCGTGAAAAATTATTACATGGCTTACGACGACATGGCGCAGGCTTTGCTGGATTTTCAGAAAGACGAGATCGCCAAAGATTATCTCGGAACGTACTACGATTATCTGTTGCAGCTGCTGCTGTTGATGCAAAACTGAAAAGCAGTCTTAAAAAATGACGGCGGCATCCGCAATTTTGCGGATGCCGCTTGTCTGTTTGGGTAAATTATAAAATCAAGTGTTGCACTTTATTTGACAATTCATCGTTTGCATGGGTTTTGCTGGGGAAAGGAGGCGGCGGAAAGAAAATTGTAGTACATATTTGTACGGACGTGTATTGTTTTTGGGTACAAAAAATCCTGATCACACGCGGGCGCGTGCATGGAGAGCAAAAAAATGGCATAAAATAAAAACAAAGGCTTTACAACATTGTGTTTTTATTATATAATAATTAGGGAACCTGACAGGTTCCGCATGATGCCGCAAGCGATATTTCGGCATATGCATGGATACGGTCGTGAAATTTATCGGAAGCACATTTCAATACGTTTTTAAAAATTTTCTGTTTATATTTATTTTTGCGTTGATACCGTCTTATTTTTTTGCCATGTCGCTGGACACCGAGAATATCCATATTCTGGCCGATGCGGTATTTAAAGGCGGTAATCTTCAATTTCCGCAGATTTTTCATTTTATTTCGTTTGTGAACGGGCATGGCTGGCCGTATTCTCTGGTATGCCTGGCGGCCATGGCGGTATTTTTGCCGATGCTGCTGGGTTTTATCGAAAAGCATATGCGCATCGGGTCGCGGTCATTCAAGGGGATTGCGGGGAGATTCAACACCAATTTTTTGTCGACGTTGATCATAACGATCGTCTTTTTTGTGCTCTATGAATTGTGGGCGCTGATCACGTCGGGGATTTTGTTCGGTGAATTTTGTCTGCTGAGCGGAGCCGCGGTTGCGGTCGTGGTATCCGTGACATATTTTGCACTGCTTGCCGTTTTCTGTTATATAGCATCCTTGCTGCTGCTGTGGCTGCCGTGTCTGCTGATGACGGGGTATAATTTTATGGACGCGCTGAGCTATTCCAACCAGCTGTATTCGGAAAGAAAGCGCGGATTGTTTCTGGCGGTATTTTTGCCTGCGGCGGTGGCGGCCGTTGCGGAGTTGCTGGTGGCGGGAGTTTTCGGGCCGCAGAACATCCGTATCCCCGTATTTATCATCATGGAGCTTTTGTTTATTGTTCTGTTGTTGTATTACTGTGTGCTCATGTATGTGGCATATTTCCGGCTGACGGGTGAAGAACGCGCAGATCTTCGGAAAAAATATTGAGGAGGGG
>USSJ01000036.1 GCA_900557285.1 uncultured Clostridia bacterium
CCGCAGGACAATCCCCTCATTTTGCATATCTCCGAGCCGAAGGAGCTGGAGTCGATCTGCCATGACATCCCCGCGCAGGCGTGGCTGCTGGCGGAGCACTTCTGGCCCGGCCCGCTGACAATGGTGCTGCCCGTCCGCGACCTCGTGCCGAAGCGCACGACGGCAGGGCTGGATACCGTCGCCGTCCGCTGCCCGAAAACGGCCGCGACGCGCGAGCTCATCCGGCTGGCGGGCGTGCCCATCGCCGCGCCGTCGGCCAACCGCTCCGGCAAGCCCTCGACCACGACGGCGGCCCACGTGCTGCATGACATGGACGGCCGCATCGAGGCCATTCTGGACGGCGGCCCGTGCGAGGTCGGCGTGGAATCCACGATCGTCGACCTGACGGGTGAGCGTCCGCGCCTGCTGCGCCCGGGCGGCGTTACGCCGGAGGAGCTGCGCGCGCTGCTCGGCGAGCTGGACATCGACCGGGCGGTGCTCGGTCAGATCTCGAACGACGCCGTCGTGGGCGCTCCCGGCATGAAGTACAAGCACTATGCCCCGTCGGCGGAGGTCTATATCATCTCCGGCAGCAGCGAGGCGGCCGCGCGCTATATCCGCCGCCGCTTCGGCCCCGGCGACGCCGTTCTGTGCTTTGCCGAGGAGCTGCCGCTCTATGACGGCTGCAATCCGACGGCCTACGGCTCTGAAAACGATGTGCGCACGCTCTCTGCCGGGCTGTTTGCCGCCCTGCGCGACCTCGACCGGCCGGATATCCGAACGATCTATGCCCGCTGTCCCGAGGGCGGCGGCGTGGCCTACGCCGTCGGCAACCGCCTGAAAAAGGCGGCGGCCTTCCGCGTTGTCGACGCGGAGCACGAGGCATGAAAATTCTCGGCATCACCGGCGGAAGCGGCAGCGGGAAATCCGAGCTTGCTGAAAAATATGCCGTACATTTATGGAATAAAAGCGGAAAGAAAAGCGGCGGACTCTATTATTATGCAACGATGCGGGTCTGGGATCGGGAAGGAGAACTGCGCGTGGAAAAGCACAGGAAACAGCGTGCCGGCCGCGGATTTATTACGGAAGAATGCCCGTCGCGGTTAAATACAAAAATTGCAGATTCGGTGATTTTGCTTGAATGTCTTTCCAATCGGCTGGCGAATGCGATGTTTTCGGATAGAGACGAAGATCCTGAAAGGTTGATACTGGATGAAATAGAGGCGCTTTCCGAAAAAAACAGCGTCGTGGTCGTTACGAATGAAATCTTTTCGGACGGTGAGGAATACGACGCGCAAACCGAGCGGTACAGAAGGATGCTTGGAAGATTGAATTGTGAACTGAGCAGGTGTGCAGAACTTGTGGTGGAAAGCGTCTACTGTATTCCCGTGGTGCATAAAGGTAAATGGATATGAGAAGTGTTTGGAACAGTTTTCTGATTGCCGTATCGATGTATTCCCGTATACCTGTTCCGCAGGCAGATTGGAATGAAAAAAATATGCGGTATGCGCTATGTTTTTTCCCGTTGATCGGTGCAGTGATCGCGGCCGCTTGCTTCGGACTCTTTTACTTGTCAGAATATTTGAGTTTGCCCGTATATCTGATCGGAGCCGTGATGACAGTTGTTCCGATTGCATTCACCGGCGGACTGCATATGGATGGTTTTTGCGATACGACAGATGCTCTTTCGTCGCATCAGCCGCGGGAACGAAAACTGGAGATCCTGAAGGATTCACATACGGGTGCCTTTGCAGTGATTTGGTGTGCCGTATATTTTATTTTGTATTTCGGATGCGCGGCGAGCTGTACATTGCAGACATATACCGTTTTTTTGTCTGCATTTGTGTTTGCGAGAGGGCTGAGCGCATTTTCGGTCGCCAATTTTCCGACGGCAAAAGAGGGACTGGTCTCCACGTTCAAGAACGCAGGCGCCCGTGCCGTGGTGACGATCGTTTCACTTTGCTGGATTGCAGGATCTGTTTTGTTTTCAGTCTTGCTTTTTCCCTGGCTCGGGTGCATTGTTTGTATAAGCGGATTGCTGGCGTATTTGTGCTGTGTGGCTGTCATGTTCAGGCAGTTTGGCGGGATCTCGGGAGATCTTGCGGGATGGATGGTACAGATCGTGGAAGTTGTCATGCTGTTGGCGGCGGCAGTCGGAGGATATGTTTTATGATCGTTTTGGTGATCGGGGGAAGAGCGCAGGGTAAAAAGGATTTTATTCAGGATATGTTTGGAATCCGCAATGAGGAATTTGACTGCGGTTTCGGCAAGAATACCGTGATCCTGCATCTGGAGAAGCTGATCCGTAAGCAAGGCAGGGAAAAAGTCTTGCAAAAACTGGAAGAGCGGTTTGCTGCGGGTGATTGTATCGTAAGTTGTGACGAAGTCGGAATGGGGATTGTTCCTGTGGAGCAAAAAGAGCGCGAGTACAGGGACGATGTCGGGAAAGTTCTTTGTGAAATTGCAAAGCGCGCCGATGAGGTATTCCGCGTCTTTGCGGGAATCGGGCAGAGGATAAAATGAATCGAATTTATCTGATCCGGCACGGGCTGACGGCCGGGAATGAGGAAAAGCGTTATATCGGAAGGACGGATCAGCCTTTGTCGCAAAAAGGTATGGCCGCTTTGAAAGGGAAGATTGTTCCGACTGCGGATGAAATCGTGGTATCGCCGATGCTCCGATGCAGGCAGACGGCGGAACTGTTGTTTCCGGGACGGAAATATCAGGTCATAGACGATTTTCGGGAATGTGATTTCGGTAGGTTTGAAGGGAAAAATTATTTGGAATTGTCAGATGATACGGATTATATTGCGTGGATAGCGTCGTACGGCAAAAACATGTTTCCGGGAGGGGAAGATCCGAAAGAATTCAGAAAACGCTGTGCAGGGGCCTTCCGTAAATATATGAGCGAGCTTGCCCCGGACAAGACGGCGGCTTTTGTTGTGCATGGCGGGACGATCATGGCAATTTCAGAGGCGTTTGATCGGGAGCAGAAAGACTTTTATGAGTACGGTATCCCGAACGGACAGGGTATAGAGGCAATCTGGGAAGACGGAATATTGACGATGGGGCGGCTTTTATGGTAGAATTGTTGCGGCTTACGTTTTATTCGATATTGATCGGGTTTCTGATCGATCTTCTGATCGGCGATCCGAGATTTTTGCCGCATCCGATCTGTGCGATCGGTTTTTTGATCTCAAAAACGGAAAAAATATTGCGAAAGATTTTCCCTAAGACGCCGGGCGGGGAATTGGGCGGCGGTGCTTTCCTGGTCGTGATCGTATGCATTGCGGCGGCCGGGATTCCGTTCGGTTTGCTGTTTTTATGTTATTGGTTGCATCCGTATGTGTATCTGGCGCTCTCTTCTGTTTTTTGTTGGCAGATCCTGGCGGCGCACAGTCTGAAGAAAGAAAGCTGCAAAGTTTATAAGAAACTCAAGGATAAAGATACGAAGGGTGCCCGTCTTGCGGTATCCATGATCGTTGGCAGAGACACGAGTGTGCTGGATGAGAACGGCATAGCCCGTGCGGCGGTAGAAACGGTTGCGGAAAATACTTCCGACGGGGTGATCGCCCCCTTGTTTTATTTGTTTTTAGGCGGAGCCGTGGGCGGCTTTTTGTATAAAGCCGTCAATACGATGGATTCTATGGTAGGATATAAAGAAAACGGCTACCTGTATTTCGGGAGAGTTGCGGCGAGGACGGACGACGTTTTCAATTTTATACCGTCCAGACTGAGTGCGGTGTTTATGATCGCGGCGAGTTTTCTTTTACGCTACAGACCGCGCAATGCCGTCAAGATTTATCGAAGAGACAGGCGGAAACACGCGTCTCCGAATTCGGCACAGACAGAATCCGTCTGTGCGGGAGCACTCGGGCTTCGTCTTGCAGGGGATGCGATCTATCACGGCGTATTGCATAAAAAACCGTTTATCGGTGATCCGCTGCAGGAAATTTGTCCGTTCGATATTGTACGGGCAAACCGTCTGATGTATACGACGGCGTTTTTGGCTTTGGCAGTTTTTTCGTTGATTGCAAGCTTGTTGCTTTTTGTTGTCTGAGGAAGAAATATGCGTTTTATACGGGATACGCACGGAGGAGATCTCTGTGCCAAATATGATTTTTCGATCAATGTAAGTCCACTGGGGATGAGCAGAAAAGTTCGTCGTGCGATTGTTTCCTCTTTGAAAGATGCGGATCGTTATCCTGATCCGTATTGCGGGAAATTGCGCAGTGCAATTTCTGCGAAAGAAGGGGTACCGACAGAGTGTATATTGGCAGGAAACGGCGCGGCGGAATTGATTTATGCCTATGCGGCGTATCATGCGGGTGACAAGGCGTATATTTTGTCGCCTACGTTTACGGAATATGCCACCGCCTTTGAAGCTTTTAAAGGAGAAGTTGAGTACGTTTACGGTTGCGAAAACATAGTAGAAAGACAATTGAAGAGTAGTGACACTGTATTTGTCTGTGTGCCGAACAATCCGGACGGTTTATTGCCTTCCCGAACTCAACTTTTCGGATTAGTCGAAACTTGCAGGGCTGCCGGGGCAACGCTGTTTGTGGACGCATGTTTTTACGATTTTACGGCAGGCGCTCCGTATCTTTTGAAAGAACTTTTTTCTTACGAAAATGTTTTTGTTTTGCAGGCATTTACAAAAAGTTATGCGCTGGCAGGGGTACGGCTTGGTTATCTGATGGGAAAAGCTGAAACTTTGCAAAAAATCTCGAAATTTGTACAGCCATGGAGCGTATCGGTTCTGGCACAGGCGGCGGGAATCGCCGCCGCCTGCGATACAAAATATCTGATACGTTTGCGGACTGTCATCCGAAAAGAAAGAGAATACCTGATGAACGGTTTAAAAGAATTGGGGTATTTGCCGTATCCGTCCTGTGCTAATTTTCTTTTATTTGAAGGAGAGAAAGATCTGGCTGTTTGTTTGCGTAAGCGTGGCATAGCGATACGGGTCTGCGATGATTTTATAGGATTGGTTGCAGGGAACTGCAAAAAATTTTTCAGGATCGCGGTCAGGACGCACAGAGAAAACAGTATTTTGCTGAAAGCATTGCATGAGGTAAAAAGATGAAAGCAAGACCTTTGATGGTACAGGGAACAATGTCCAATGCAGGGAAAAGCCTGACGGTCGCAGCCATATGCCGTTATCTGACCAGGGAAGGATACAAAGTCGCTCCGTTTAAATCACAGAATATGGCGCTGAATTCTTTTGTGACAGCTGACGGGTCGGAAATGGGCAGAGCGCAGGCAGTTCAGGCGGAAGCGTCAGGGAAATTGCCGGACGTACGCATGAATCCGGTGTTGCTGAAACCTACAACCGATACCGGATCGCAAGTTATCGTCATGGGAAAACCGATCGGGAATATGGCGGCAAGGGAATATTTTCGTTATAAAAACGCGCTGCTTCCCGCCATTCTTTCAGCGTATGAAAGTCTTGCCGCGGAAAACGATGTGATCGTGATCGAAGGTGCGGGAAGCCCTGTGGAATTGAATCTGAATGACAACGATATCGTCAATATGGGACTTGCCGAAAGGCTGAAGGCGCCGGTCTTGCTGGTGGGAGATATAGACAGAGGCGGTATCTTTGCGCAGTTGTGCGGAACGTTGTCACTGTTGGAAA
This sequence comes from uncultured Clostridia bacterium, assembly GCA_900557285.1. Taxonomy (GTDB): domain Bacteria; phylum Bacillota; class Clostridia; order Christensenellales; family Borkfalkiaceae; genus Borkfalkia. The sequence goes on from USSJ01000036.1 coordinate 5,615, forward strand.
AAAATCAGTTTGAGATGGTCAAAGGATTGATCGTCAATAAATTCCGCGGCGATCTGTCTTTGTTTGAGGAAGGGAAGAAACTTTTGGAGAATCGGTCGGGGAAACCCGTATTGGGGGTCATGCCATATGCTAAGATCGATATTGATGATGAGGACAGTTTATCCGAACGGTTAGCTTGTAAAAAAACTGCCGAAACGGACATAGCGGTCATCCGATTGCCGAAAATATCCAATTTTACGGATTTTGCACCGCTTGAAAGAGTTGAACATTGTTCTGTCCGATATATTGAAAAACCGGAAGAATTTGGATCTCCCGATCTTTTGATCATTCCGGGGACGAAAAGCACGATCAGCGATCTGCGGTATTTAAAGGCGAGCGGCCTTGCCGAACAAATCGTGGCGGCTGCGCATCGCAAGATCCCGGTGTTCGGCATTTGCGGCGGCTTTCAGATTTTGGGTGAGTCCGTCGAAGATCCGGCTGGGATGGAATGCGGAGGATGTGAAACGGGGCTGGGACTTTTACCTGTCCGGACTGTTTTTAAAGAAGAAAAATGCCTGCAGGAAGTCTGGGGCAGAATCGAGGGGCTGACGGGAATTTTTTCTTCCCTCAACGGATTGATGTATGCAGGCTATGAAATTCACATGGGCATTTCCGAAAACAACAAGGCGGTTATTTCGAAAGGAAACGTATACGGGACATATGTTCATGGTATTTTTGATGAGCGAGGAATCGTTTCGGCAATTGTCAGAGCGCTCACCGGAAAAGATTATACGGAAGATACAGATACGCGGAGCTACAAAGAGAAAAATTACGAATTGCTCGCGGATATTTTTGAAAAGAACATGAATACAGATCTTTTGAAAAAAATTATAAAAGAGGGGATCGGATAACTTGATACACATCTATTGCGGAGACGGGAAAGGCAAGACGACGGCAGCGGTCGGATTGGCCGTGCGTGCGGCAGGCTGTGGTAAAAAGGTTTTGTTTGTTCAGTTTTTTAAAAACGGTGTTTCTTCAGAAATCAATTTTTTGAAAAAATCGGATAATATAACAGTGCTTTTTGAGCCGAAATATTATGGACGGGTGACCAATATGACCGAGCGCGAAAAGCAGGAAAGCAGGGCTGCATATATGAAATTATTCTCTGCGAGTGTGCAGCAAGCGGAAGAGAACGGGGCGGATGTTATGATTTTGGACGAAATTATTTCCGCGTACAATCACGGATTTATAAAGAGAGAAGATTTGCTGGCGTTTTTGGATCGGACAGGAATAGAAGTTGTCATGACAGGCCGAAGTCCGGCAAAAGAGTTATGCGAACGGGCGGATTATATTACGGAAATGAAGAAGATCAAACACCCGTTTGATCAGGGAATTATGGCACGAAAGGGGATTGAGTTCTGATCATTTTTAAAACTTGCCGAAAATATTGCCTTTCTATGTATGAATAAGTTTGCCGCGGCTGATTCGGAAAAGATAAACAAGTTCTTTGCTTGCGAAAATTTAAGAAACTTGTTTTATTGTAGAATGTTCTATGCCGTTGCGGTATGATAAACTTGAAAAGGTTCACAATATTAGAGAGGTAAACAGGGAATGGAATTTCTGACAGATGAAAAAGTAAGCGCACTTTTAAGAAAACAAAAAGAATATTTTTCCAAAGGAAATACGCTTTCGCTTCCGTCGCGGAAAGCAAATTTATTAAAATTGAAAAGTGCAATTTTAGCGTTTCAGCCGCAATTGGAAAAAGCGTTGGCGGAAGATTTGGGTAAACATAAACAGGAAAGTTACTCTTCTGAAATAGGATTTGTTCTTTCGGAGATCACGCATACGATCGGGCATCTGGCCAGATGGATGAAGCCCGATCCTATAAAATCACCGATGACGGTCTTTTTATCCAAAAGCTATGTCGATAAACAACCGTACGGAAGCGTTCTGATCATCGGACCTTTCAATTATCCGTTTCAGCTTTTGATCGAGCCGCTGGTTGCGGCAATATCTGCAGGTAACTGCGCGGTTTTGAGCCCGTCTGAGCTGACTCCTCATACTGCTAAAGTCATACAGAACATGATAGGGCAAACTTTCCCTTCGGAGTACGTTTTTTGTGCGGAAGGCGGCATTGAAAACAATACAGTATTGCTTCGCAGCCGTTTCGATAAGATATTTTTTACGGGCAGTACCAATGTCGGTAAAATTGTCATGCGTGCCGCGGCAGAAAATCTCGTGCCGGTTACTTTGGAGTTGGGCGGAAAAAGTCCTGTCATTATCGGCGAAAGTGCAAAACTGCAAACCGCCTGTGAACGCATTGTCTGGGGTAAGTTCATGAACGCCGGGCAGACATGCGTTGCTCCGGATTATATTTTTGTTTCTAAAAAGATTTTTGCGGATTTTATCGAAAAACTGAAAGAGACGATCGTTCGGTTTTACGGAGAAGACATCCGCAACAATTCCGATTACGGAAGAATCGTAAACGCCCGCCATTTTAAAAGACTGTCGGAAATATTGGCACAGGATAAATCTTTTGTGGCTTTCGGCGGAGAAACGGATGAGGAAGTTCGCTATATCGGGCCGACGGTTCTTTGTCCTTCCAATACAGAGGTTGCGGCATGCATGAAAGAGGAAATTTTCGGGCCGCTGCTTCCGGTGTTTTCTTATGAAAGTATGGAAGAAGTATTATCTTTTATCAACGGGCACGAAAAACCGCTTGCAATGTATGTGTTCAGCGAAAACAAGAAAGAAATTTCGTATATTTTGAAACATACTTCCTCCGGCGGGGTTTCGGTCAATGATACTGTCAGCCATATTATCAATCCCAATCTTCCGTTCGGCGGCGTGGGGTACTCGGGAATGGGAAATTATCACGGAGAGTACGGATTTTTAAATTTTACGCATTTACGCAGCGTATTAAAGCGTTCTACCAGATTTCAGCAGCGCGTCGCTTATCCGCCGTTCTCGCAGAGGAAGCTAAACGCCTTAAAAAAATATTTGAAATAGCTTTGTATAAATT
>USSJ01000037.1 GCA_900557285.1 uncultured Clostridia bacterium
CACCAGAAACAAACCGCCCAGCAAAAAACCTACAAGCGCAGGGACAAAACTCCACTTCCCCCAGTCGCCCGCCCCTTCCATGGACGGAATAAGCAGCGACCACACAGACGCCGCGATCATAATGCCGGACGCAAATCCGAGAAACAGAGTGTTTACTTTTTCCGAGATGTCTTTTTTAAAAAACCAGACGACCGCACTCCCCAACGTCGTCGCCGCAAAGATGACAAGAAAACCGATCACTGTCAGCAGCAAATGATTCATAACCTTTCTCCGCAACTTTTTATTGATCCGCGCTTACCGCCGCGCTCTTTTGCATCGGCCGTGCAAACTTTCTTTTGCACACGCCTTGCCGCTCCATTATAACCGATACAAATCCGCGTTGTCAAGGCTCCCCCCGAATTTCATTTACCGCCGATACCGCCGTATTCAAAACGACACACGCGAGCCTATCTTATTGTCATAACACGGCTTATAGCAACGACCCAAAAGATCTCCGCGGCAGAAATAACTGCCGCGGAGATCTTTTCAAATTTATTGCATTGTCTGCCGAGCGAAAAACGGCTTTGAAGATCACTCTTCCGAAGCGTAATCCTCTGTAAATTCATTGCCGAGCAAAGCCGTGAGCACTGCCTGCGCATATACGCGTATGATAAAATCGTTCGGGTGATTGACGTTGTTACCCGTCATATCTCTGTAACGTTTTCCCGCTTTCAGAAGCTCCCTGTGCAAAGATGTCATGGGCGCAAGCGCGCAAAAATCATTTTCTTCGGCAAGCTCTGCCAAAACTTTTTCAAACTGCGGCTGCAACACGCACCAATTCGTTTCGACATTGGGAAGCATCGGAGAGATCAGGATAACATTGCCGTCGGCGATCTTTTGCCGATAACGGCCGATCATTTGCCCGATCATCCCCTTATATTCTTCCAGACTCGTGCCGGGATCATTCATCCCGTATCCGATGATCAGAAGATCAGGCGCATAGGAAAGCACGTCTTTCTCAAAACGATCGACGCCCTGGCGGGTCGTCGTCCCGCCGATGGCAGTATTGGCAACTTCCAGCTCCACACGGTACTTATCCTGCAGATAATGAACCACCATTTCCGGCCAGCTTTCGCAATACGGCGAAGTATTTCCGCCGTAAATCGTTCCGCTCGCATTGCAGCCTACCGTAATGCTGTCTCCGAAAAACTCGATTCTGGCGTTCCCGGATCTGATCTTCCGAACGGCGTCCAAAAGATTCTGCGGCCGTCCGTCCATTCTGATCCCTTTCCACGCGTCCCCGTGCAAATATGTAACGGCGATCTGACGGTTTGTAAATGTGTCCCCTTCGCCGTATTTGAGATAGCGGGTTCCTGCCTCGGCAGGGAAAATGCCCGCATTCACGCGCACCTCAATCGAATCAGGCGTTTTACGGTAATATTCGTCAACTGCAAAAAACGGCATCGACGATCCCGAAAGGCGCTTTATCTTTTTTCCCTCCACGGCATAATCGATCCCTTCTTTATATTCGATATTCAAAGCGTAATTGCGGACAGAAAGGATCTTTGTCGGTTCATACAGCAAAGGAGCCGCATCCTCTTCGCCGACGTAAAGCGCGGTTTCATGATACATCACTCCCGGATACCATATCGGTTTCAGATAAGCCCGTCTGTCAAATTGTGTATCGTTTCGCATAATTTTTACTCCTTATTAAACGCCGAAATGAAACTTCACAAGGATACCGTCCCGCCCTTTTCCGTCCGCTTTCGGTTCCGCATTGAAAATCCGTAAACTTCCCGATCGAACGACACGCCGACCCGATGATTTCTCAAACTATTATACGCCTTTTAACGCATTTGTCAACAACACGCACAGGCAAATTTACGGCCGACGCATACAGACCGGATCGATCAAAACGCAAAGCCCGATTTGCCGAAGCGGATGAATAGAACAGGAAAAATGCGGCAAAATAAGAGAAATCTACCCGGAGGTTTGTTTTATGAAGAAAAAATTTTTCCCGATCCTCGCCATCCTGGCGTTGACCGCCGTTTTAGCAGGCAGTTCCTTATGCGTTTCCGCAGATACGCAGATCGGCAACGCCGCCCTGATCGTGACCGGTACGGCGACCGTGGAAGCAAAGGCGGACCTTTGCACATTTTACGGAAGTATACGGACAATAGCGGACGATATGAATGCCGCCGAAAGCAAATGCGAAGAAATTGCGGCAAACGTGCGCGACGTTTTTTCCGAATACGGAACGCTGAGTGAATGCCGCTCCGATGTTTCCCCGATGTACGGACAGAACGGATACACGGCATCCAAATATTTTTCGTTTGAAACGGAAAAGACGGACAACCTTCCGCAGATCCGCGAAAAGCTGGCTCAAACCGGGCTGAATTGTATCGAAGGTACCGCATACAGTTGCAAAGACGATTCGCAGTACCGCATGCAGGCTTTGCAGCAGGCGATCGCCGACGCAAAAGAAAAGGCGGCAGCGCTGGGCGCCGTCGGAGAACTTGTAAGCGTAGAAGAAACCTGCTGTTATCCGAGCTGTTACGGACAGAACGGAAACGTCACCGAAAACCGCGTCGTCTTTACCGCCTCCGTGCGTGCGGTTTTCCGTACCAGGAAAACCGCCGAAAACGGCTGACGCCGCCCGCTTCGGACACGTCATTTTCCCTGAAAGGCGTCTTTCCGCAATCCCCCGTAAAAAAACTTGAACGCCGCAGGGAAAAACTTCGTACACTAAAACGATCGGAAGATCCGTTTCTTTGCGGCATCTGAAGCATGATCCCCTGCCGCAAAAAACGCATTGAATGAAAACGCATCAAGGATGAAAACACTTCAAGAATGAAAACGCACCTTTGAAAGCCGTACGCTTTCAAAGGTGCGTTTTTTTGCCCTGTATAATTTTTGTCGGAACCTGAAACAAAATCACGGAAACTATCCGCCGTCCGAGTCCGTCAGAAACGCACCACGACTTCGCAGGACTTTTTATCTGTTGTGATCAGGTTGGAATTCAATTTTACGCCGTCCGCCCAAATGCCCTTCTCATCCGACCTTACGAAGCGGATCGTATAGAACGTACCCCTGAAATTCTTGCAAACCATGTATTCATTCCAACCGTCGATGTCTCTCGGCTGGACCCGAAGACCGCCGTATTCCGCCTTGACGCCGAGCAGATTTTCAAACCCTGCATGGATCAGCCAGGAAGGCGTTGCCGTAAACCAAGTATACAAATTCATTCCGAAACAGGGATGCTCCGGGCCATAATAAACGTTTCCGACGCAATACGGTTCGCTCGTCCTGCGCGAATCGCAGCTGTCCGAATGATTGGGCAAAATCCTCTGAATGGTATCCAATGCCTCGTCGAATCTACCGCAGGCGCAATCAGCCACGACTTTGAAAGACGCGGCGTGCAGATACACCGCGGAGTTGGAAAAAGTACCCGGCACGAGCCGTTGGATCCTACCGCACTTTCCGCCGTATTTTTTATAAGCGGGAGCATTCAAAAGCGGACCGTACATCGTCGCCAGATAGGTATGGATCGAACGGTACATTTTATCCGCCTGTTTTTGGTCGCTGTAAATTTCCGAAAAGATCGCCCAGGTCTGCGGATTGAGATATATTTTCCCCTCGTGGCAGGAATTTGCGCCGATCGGCTCATCGTCGATGAAGGCATAGGCGTACCAGTTTCCGTCCCAACCTACGCGGTTGACGATCTCCTTATACTCGGCGGAGCGTTTTTTCAATGTCTCCGCGGCGGGGCGATCGCCGATCTGTTTCAAAAGTTCCGCGAGAAGGTTTTGACCGTGAAAGGCGGCGATCGTACCCCAGACCGTGGTCGCCTCGCCGTATTTATTGATGCCGGTCAGACCGTCCAGCCAATCCCCGGCCCGCATCAAAAGGAGTCCGTTTTTGCCGCGGGCGCGGTACAGATAATCATACGCCCGAAGGACATGTTCGATGACGGTATCTTTGCGTTCGCTCGCGTAATAGCCGATTTTTTCATGCAGTATACCGAAATCTCCCGTTTCTTTGACGTAATCGGTCAGCGTGATTGCCGACCAGATGGGGCTGTCCATAAAATCGCGGTCGTCCAATTTTCCGCTGATCCTGTCGTACTGCCTGGGACAGCGCCCGTCCTCGTGCATCATGGACAGTGCCTCAAGCAGCCACTTTTTGCTCTTTTCGGGTTCGACCAGGAGATTGCCCCAGGTATCCTGCAGGATGTCGCGGTACCCCATAATGCTGCAGCGGTTGTAACGCATGGTGAGATGAATCTGATTTTTCAGCCAGTAATTGAGAAAATACTGCAGGTTCTTATCCGGGAGAGTACAGCTGTTCGAAGCGTATATTTTTTCCCATTCGCGATTTACCTGATCCAGTTCCCGTTCAGCCGAATCCGCCGAAGAATATTTTCGGCAAAGCTGCGCGAGGCAGTCTTTGTCCTGTGTTTTGCAACCGCCCGCCGTTACGATTTCTTTTACGGGCTGACGGCCGATCTGTATCGTCTTGCGAAGCGTTGCGCGGCAAAAGAAAAATTCAGCACCCGTGTCCGCTTTTTCCGAGTAAAAATCCGTACTGACCGACGCTCCGCACCACGCAAAGACGGAACTCAAAGGATACTGTCCCCCGAAGCCTTCTTTTCGGGTATCCGCGAATACGGCGCCGTCTTTTACGGAAACATTCCGATCGTCGGCACTGTGCAAAGAGAGATCCACTGCCGCTTCCAGCACGATTTCCCGCTGATCCATCGAACGGAAAGACAGGATCCAGCATTCACAGCAGTCGTTTGACGGGACGAAAATCTGCCACGAAAAGGCAATATTTCCGACGCTTCCCTCATAGCAGACGCTCCCGCAATGCACGATGTATTTCAGATCTTCACAGTCGCGCAGAAGATCGTAAACTTTACCGTCCTTCTTGTCTGTCAGCAAAATCATGCGTTTGCCGTTCAGCTTGCGAAGCAGATAATCGGTTGTGGAATAATATTTTGTCAGACTCAGATCAGCCATTCCGTAAAACATATAACCGCTCCCGTCATTGGCGACCACCGAACCGAAATTGTCATTGACCAGGAAATTCAGCCATTGCCGCGGCGTATTTTTATCGTTTACGATATACGCTTTCCCGTTTTCCGCAAATTCCCCGTATTTCTTTTCGAAATTATTATATTCCTCGTAAGATATATCGTACTGTGCTGTTTTGATAAAATATTGTGCTTTCGGATCGTTCATCCTTTTTCCCTCTGATTTTTTTACATTATAATCGACAAAAAAACCTTTGTCAATCTTATTTTCAAAAAACATTGCCGCCTTTTTAAAATCTGTCCCTCAATTTTGCACAAAATTTGCATACACGTACCTTTATTTTTGCGCACAAGGCAAGCTGACTCGAATTACGGATGAGCATTTTTGGGATGCGCACGCGGCTTTATGCAAAAGTTTTGTTTACCGAAGCATGGGGAGTGAAAGACGGAACAGCGGAAATGATTGCAGAAAAATGTAAATGTACTTGCATTTTCGGAAGTTGATAGTATAATAATAACATGGATATTCAGAAGACAGACAAAAATTTTAAGGTTACGACCGAAGAAAGCGAAAAGCCCTTGCGTTATTTTACGATACCGGACCGACATTTTGCTTTGTATGGTATTTTTTACGATAGCGAGCGCCGCTGTTTTTTGCGTATGCCGTACGAAAGGGCGAGATCGGTGAGTGAAGGCTGTTTACAGCTCAATGCACACACATCCGGCGGAAGGCTTCGTTTTTCAACCGATTCGGAATACATTTCCATCCGTGTCGCATGGAATTGTCTTACCGATATGCCGCATATGCCGCGTACGGGCAGCAGCGGTTTTACGTTGATCGATGAAACGCAGGGACACAGATTCGTCACGACGTTCTGGCCGGACAAGGCAGATCGAGAGGGTTTTGAACGCACGGTCAGGACAGGAAGGACGGGGCTGCGCGACTATATTCTGTATTTTCCCCTCTATAATGACGTGATATCGGTTACGCTGGGGCTGGATAAAAACTGCAGGGTCGGAAAAGGGAAAGCGTATCAAGACGTGCCGCCCGTGCTGTATTACGGATCTTCGATCACGCAGGGCGGATGTGCATCCCGCCCCGACAACTGTTACCCTGCGCTGATTTCTAAATGGACGAATACGGATTATCTCGATTTCGGGTTCAGCGGGAACGCCCTGGCCGAACAGGCAATGGCGGAATATCTTTGCGAGCTCCCCTGCAGTGCATTTGTATTCGACTACGATCATAATGCACCCAGCGCCGCTTATCTGGAGAAAACGCATCTGCCTTTTTATAAGTTATACCGAGCGGCGAGAAAAGATACGCCGATCCTGCTTGTGGGACGCCCGGACGGAGAACGCGATCCTGAAGAAAAACAGCGGGCGGAAATAATCCGCCGCACCTTTCGCTACGCAAAAAGCTGCGGCGACAACAATATTTATCTCCTCGACGGGAAAGAACTGTTCAGGGCAAAAGACAGAGAAAACTGTACCGTAGACGGCACACACCCGAACGATCTCGGATTTTATAAAATGGCGCAGGCCGTCTGCCGACAACTGCTTCGGATGAAAATATTTTAAAAATTTCTCCTCTACATATTTCAAAATATTTGCATAACATGATTGTTTGTGATATAATCTGTTTCGGTAAAATGAATAAGACAATGTTTAAAGTTGCACAGAGACGGTAAGAGAGCCGAGTCGGATTACAGCCGGCTGTATTTTTTGCTTCGCAAAAAATATTCTCATTATTAGCCTTTGACAAAACGGCAAAAGCCATAAGCTATTGCAGAAAAATTATTAGGAGGGTATTTATGATGTTTCATCACACAAATGCGCCTTCTGCCACAGGCAAGAAGAACAAATCTTCTTTGAATGCGGCATTGCGGCGCGCATTCACGATTACAGAACTTGTGATCGTGATCGCAGTCATCGCGATTCTGGCGGCGGTACTGATCCCTACGTTTACCAATCTGATCAACCGTGCCAACGAATCGGCAGACATTCAGATGGTAAAGAATCTGAACACCATTCTTTCTTCGGAAGAAGCGCTCGGCAACCGCGCGGACACGATTGACGAAGCACTCGAACAGGCGTTGGACGGTGGGTATAAGGTGGAAAATCTCACCCCTACGAGCGACGGGAACGATATCGTGTGGGACGCGGTAAACAACCGCTTTGCGCTTGTCGACAGTGACGGCAATAAGATTTACGGCGACGCCCTGACGCCCGACCCCATCAGCGGTCAGGATTATTGGAAGATCACAAATGATTTTAGCAAAACTTCCGACAATACATTTTCGTGGTATCTTACGGAAGACGCCGAGCTGCCGACAGACTCTGCAAGCGGCTCACTGGAAGTAACGTCGAGCATTAATTTAAGCGCCTTCCCCGATTTGAAGAGCATAACCGTATCCGATAAAGCAGAAGGCACGATCAACATCACCACCAACAGCGAAGATGTGGAAATTATTGCAGGTAAAACCGATTCCGAAACAACTCCAACAATTAACCTGTACGGCACGGCTGGAACTATTAGTGGAGGAAAATCGTCATTCGGAGGATATGCTGGCGGATATTTTGGCATGAAATCTCTCCATATATACGGCAAGATTGAAGCTATTTATTCTTTCAGCGGACACATCGTTGTTGAGAATGGAGCAGAAGTCAATTATATTGTTTTCAAAAGTAACGTAAATACGTACAAAAACGACATAAATCTTACGGTCAAAAACGGCGGTAAATTAAATTATCTTGCAACCAGTAACCAAAATGGACTTCAAGATTTAACAACTATCTTGAATGATGAAAATACAACCTCTTCCATACAGGTCATTACAGATAGGAAAATTGATAATGATGAGTTTTTTAATGCAGGTGGAATAGGCGAAGCTGATGCTCCTTATTTGATTTCTAATTCCTCTCAGTTTCAAAATATTCTAGCATACATTTATCTTATTTCATCTGACTCTCAAGACACACTTTACTTCAAACTTGTAAATGATTTAACTCTTGCAACTCAATATACCACGTCCATATCTGACATGATTCTTGACCTTGCGGGACATACAATTACTGTTAAAGTTGTGCAAGATGACACAACAAATCCTGATAATCCCATTTACTCAGCATTTAAGATAGTATCCGGTAAAAATCTTACGATTGAAGATTCTGTCGGAGGTGGCGGCATTATTACCGCAGATGCTTATATTTCAGAGGATAAAGTGGCGGTTGACTATGTGTTTGACGTTATTGGTGCTACTTCCGATTGTGTACTGACAATCAACGGCGGTACTTTTACAGGAGTTATGTCCGTTGCGCAGGTAGACAACAGCAGTTCTATTATTGTCAACGGCGGCACATTCTCTGCTTTAGTTCCGAACGAAAATGATGTCTACTATGTTTTGAACAAAATTGACGGTTCGGAGGCTACGATTACGGTCAACGGCGGCAGGTTCAAAAACTTTGACCCTGGAAAAGCGAAAACAGATCCCGCGGGATCAGCGACATATGTCAGTTATCTGGGAACAGGCTGCACATCTACCGAAGATAACTCCGTAGCGGGCGAAAAATGGTGGGTCGTCACAAAATAAAT
>USSJ01000038.1 GCA_900557285.1 uncultured Clostridia bacterium
GCCTTTTTTTCTTTATTTGACCGCTTTTGAATTTTTCTTGCCGATTCCTTCCGTTTCGTGTGTCATTTTTGTTTGTGTTTCCTGCGTGCGGCAAAAAAGTACGCCGTGACTATTTGTCCGATCAGAAGGGCGTTGCGCTTAAATGCTAAAATACAAATAAACGGACTTGGGTGGAACAGTTACAAATACGTTGAAAAATTTAGAGAGAAAGAATAAGAGGAAAAAAGAGAAAATGCAGCCCTCTCCCGCATTTTTTGCGGGAGAGGGCTGCATTTAAGCAAGACAAGCGGCCTGTCAGCGCACATGGCGATGTACCGACAGGCTTAAAGTATGCTGTCTTTTGCCGGGAATACTTTTTTCAGATTGTCCGTTCGTCAGACCTTGCGTTTTGAGTTATTCCCGTCCGAGCAGGTAGTCGCAAGTAACTCCGAAAAAATCCGCCAGCGCCACGATATAGGATGCTTTGGGTTCGTTCAGACCCCGCTCCCAATAATCGATGGCCTTCTGGCTCACGCCGATTGCCTCTGCCAATTTTGCCTGCGAAAGATCTCTTTCCTGGCGCAATTCTTTGATAATCTCACCGACTCTCATATGTATATTGTAGAAATTTTCTTCTTAAAAACAACACAAAAGAAGAAAACTTCTTGTTAATGTCAGTTTGTCTTAAAATGTAGTTGACTTTTCTGTCGTTATTATGTAAAATTGGTGTATTGAGAAGAAAACTTCTTAAAAAACTTGTGGAGGAGAGGTATGCGTAAACTTTTATGTGCCGCGCTTGCGGTGGTTTTGGCGGCATCTGCCATACTGTTGGCGGGATGCGGCGGAGCAAATGAGGAAGAGGCGATCGAGATGGCAGCAGGCTCTTGGGCGTTGCTGGAAGGCGGCGAGATGCAGACGAGTGCCGAGGACGGGGTCGTGCCGGATCCGACGGGGTTTGTTTCGGCGAGCAAGTGGCTGCAGTTCGAGGATCACACCATGACATATTATGAAGGAAGCGAGCCGAAGAATGCTTCGTGGTCGGCGACGATGAAATTTTCGGTAGGGAGCACGGGGTATGCTTCGTTTGAGCTGGAAGGCGGAAAAGATTATTATTATGTCGGCATTTATGTGGAAGAACGGTATAAGAATAATGACGGCGAGGAAGTAAAAGGGACGGTATCCGACTACCTTATGCGTGTCGTTCTGAGGAGAGGAACGTCCTCGTCGTATGCGGAAGAAGAGTATATTGCATATAAGATCGACAATATTTCTTCGGCGTCCTCTTTTTCGTTGGAAAATCATTTTACATATGCGGCACCTGAAATCTGGACGGCGCAAAAGGGAGTTGAATTCTATTCCCGCAACCATTCCTACCCGGTGAGCGATACGGAAACGCCGGTCAATCACGGTGTTCTGGATTGCGTCGGAGCGGATCCGATCGTGTATATAAGCAACGACGAACCCGGCGTATGTCTGCTTGTTTTGATTTCAATTTCTACCAACAGACAAACAGGAATGATCGAGTATTCGGCGTATGAATTTGACATTGCGTATGTCGATTACAGCGGACTTAACGTCAGCGGCTGGGAATCGTAAGGGGCGGATCATCTTTTAAAAACGCCGGGGCATTTTCGTTTGCGATCGTAAACAAATGCGCCGCGCAAAAAACGCAAATTCGGTGCAATAGGGGCGGATGTGTTCGTTTAAGACAAACAAAGTCTTCGGATGCTTAAACGCAAAGAGGCGGATAATGCCTCTTTCAGGCAATAAAAATAATGGGATTTGCGAAAAAAGAGAGGCGGTTTTACTGATTTTTTTCGGTAAAACCGCCTCTCTTTCCGCATCTTATAGTTTATGTAAAAAAAGATAAAAATATGCTTTAAATTATTTGACAAGTCTTGACGGATATGGTATTATATTTAAGCTGTGTAATAGGGTTGAGGCGTAAAGTTACTTTAATCGCTTCGGGTTTGCAAGGATAAATACAGCACAATTGCGCCCAAAGCGAAGATAATTTATGCCGACAAATGTGGGGACTCGATCCCTGCGACTAACCGGAGTACAGCCATTCAATCAAATATTTGAATGGCATTTATTTTTCTCGGCTACTCCGACACACACGGCACAGTTGACGTAAAGTTAGTATAAAAAACGGAGGAATTCAGACAAATGGCAGGACAGAAAATCAGAATCAAACTCGCCGCATACGATCATGAACTCGTAGACCTGGCGGCGCAGCGTATTGTGGACGCGATGCAGAAATCGGGCGCAAAAATCGGCGGCCCCATTCCTCTGCCGACCGAAAAGGAGATCGTAACGATCCTTCGCTCGCCGCACAAGGACAAGGACAGCCGCGAGCAGTTCGAGATCCGCACGCACAAGAGGATCATCGACATCTACAGCCCCAACGCGAAACTTTTGGACAGCGTACATCTTCCCGCGGGCGTAGACATCAAGATCAAGCTGTAAAAGATTCTGTTTTAAAATACAGAAAAGCGCGGAAAGCGCGGAAAACAAGTCAATGTAATACTTTGTAAAATCAAGGTATTCGCGATAAAAAAATTTAAGGAGTGAACTTTATCAATGAATAAAGCAATCATCGGCCGCAAAGTCGGCATGACGCAGATCTTTACTCCGGAAGGGAAAGTGATCCCCGTAACGGTAGTGGAGGCAGGACCTTGCCCCGTAGTGCAGATCAAGACAGTGGATAAAGACGGCTATGCCGCTCTGAAACTCGGTTTTGACGAAACGACGGAAAAGCGCATCAACAAGCCTGAACTCGGACAGTTCAAGAAAGCGGGCGTAAAACCGCAGAAAGTTCTCAAAGAGTTCCGTCTGGCAGACCTTTCTGGATACGAAGTCGGCAAAGAAGTGCTGGCGGACACGTTCAAGGAAGGGGACAAAGTGGACGTTGCGGGCGTTTCCAAAGGTCACGGATTTTCGGGCGTCATCAAAAGATGGAACCAGCGCCGTCTGAAAGAGACGCACGGTGTCGGCCCTGTACACAGGGAAGTGGGTTCCATGGGAGCAAACTCCACGCCGAGCAGAGTTTTCAAACAGAAGCATATGCCGGGACAGTACGGTCATGAAAAAGTAACCGTACAGAACCTTGAAGTCGTCAAGGTGGACGCGGCGAGAAACGCACTTCTGATCAAGGGCGCGATCCCCGGTCCGAAGGGCAGCATCGTCACGGTATGTGACAGCGTCAAGTCCAAATAAGGAGAGTAAGAGAAATGCCTATCGTGAAAATCTATAAAATGGACGGATCGGAAGCGGGTCAGATGACTCTTTCCGACAAGATCTTCGGCGCGGAATACAACGAACCCCTGATCCATCAGGCGGTGGTAACGCGTCTTGCCAATGACAGACAGGGCACGAAGAGCACGCTCACGAGGACGGAAGTCCGCGGCGGCGGTGTGAAGCCCTGGAGACAGAAAGGCACGGGCCGTGCGCGTCAGGGTTCCATCCGTGCGCCGCAGTGGATCAAGGGCGGCGTCGTGTTCGCACCCAAGAGCCGCGACTTCTCCAAGAAAATGAACCAGGAAGCGAAACGCGGTGCGTTGTTCTCGGCACTCTCCAAGAAAGTGGCGGACGGCGAACTGATCGTTGTGGACAAGTTGGAAGTTTCCGCACCCAAGACGAAAGAAATGGTGAAATTCGCGGAAGCGCTCAAACTTGACAAACGTACGGTGCTTGTCATGGACAACAGCGACGCAAACGTCATCCTCGCGAGCCGGAACATTCAGACGCTGAGCACTTTGCCCGTCGAGCAGATCAACACCTACGACGTGGTTGCCAATGCGAAAGTGGTTCTTACCAAGGCCGCGGCTGAAAAAATCCAGGAGGTCTACGGAGCATAATGAAAGCGCAGGACATCATCATTAAGCCCATCCTCACCGAGAAAGGTTACGACGGCATCGCGTCGAAGAAATACACTTTTAAGGTTGCAAAGGGCGCAAATAAGACGCAGATCAAGATGGCTGTCGAAGAACTCTTCGAAGTCAAAGTTGCAAGCGTGAACACCTGCAACGTGCGCGGAAAGTTGAAGAGAATGGGCAGAAACGAGGGCCTCACATCCTCCTACAAGAAAGCCGTCGTTCAGCTGACCGAGGACAGCAAGCCGATTGAATATTTCAATTCGCTGTCTTAATGTGAGCAAATCGGAGGAAACAGAAAATGGCTATTAAAAGATATAAACCTACGTCGGCTGCGCGCCGTTTCATGACGGTGCATACCTACGAAGAGATCACGGAAACCAAACCGGAGCGTTCTCTGATCGAGGATATGCGCAAAACCGGCGGCAGAAATAACCAGGGCAAGATCACGGTTCGCCACATCGGCGGCGGAAACCGCAGGAAATACCGTATCATCGACTTCAAGCGCGACAAAGACGGGATTCCCGCAAAAGTTTCGAGCATCCAGTACGATCCGAACCGCAGCGCGAACATTGCGCTTTTGCAGTATGCGGACGGCGAAAAGAGATACATTCTCGCGCCGATCGGCCTGAATGTGGGCGACACGGTTCTTTCGGGACCGGACGCGGACATCAAAGCGGGCAACTGCCTGCCGTTTGAGAACATCCCCGTCGGTACGATGGTACACAACATCGAACTCAAGCCGGGCAAAGGCGGCCAGGTAGCGCGTGCGGCGGGCATCGCGGCACAGCTGATGGCAAAAGAGGGCGCTTATGCGACTTTGAAAATGCCGAGCGGCGAAATGCGCCTCGTTCCGGTCGTGTGCCGGGCGACGATCGGTCAGGTCGGCAACGTCGAGCACGAGATCATCAGCCTCGGCAAAGCGGGCAAGACGCGCCACATGGGCATCAAACCCACGGTTCGCGGCGCAGTCATGAACCCTTGCGATCACCCGCACGGCGGCGGCGAGGGCAAGAGCCCTGTCGGTCATGCAGGTCCTCTTACGCCTTGGGGCAAACCTGCTCTGGGGTATAAGACCAGAAAGAAGAAGAATGTTACGAGCAAGTTCATTCTTAAACGCATCAATTAAGGGAGGATCATCCAAATGAGCAGAAGCGTAAAGAAAGGGCCTTACGTTGAAGCGAGACTTTTGAAGAGAGTCGAAGAGCTCAACGCGGCAAACGATAAAAAAGTTCTCAAAACATGGTCGAGAGCGAGCACGATCTTCCCGCAGATGGTAGGACACACGATCGCGGTGCATGACGGAAGAAAGCACGTTCCCGTATATATCACCGAAGACATGGTCGGCTGCAAACTCGGCGAGTTCGCCCCCACCAGAACCTTCAAGGGACATTCCGGCGGCAAGACCACCGCTGCTAAGAAGTAAAGGAGGTCGCAGTTCAAAATGGCTAAAAATACGCGTGAAAAGACAAAACGTATCGCGGAAAACAAGGACAAACGTCCTTATGCGACCGCAAGGCATATCCGCATGAGCCCTTACAAAGTGCGCAGAGCACTGGCGCTCATCCGCGGCAAGAGCGTGAACGAAGCGGCGGCGATCCTCGAATATGCGACGATCGTTTCGGCGGAACCCGTCAAAAAGGTTTTGCTGTCCGCGGCAGCGAACGCTGAGCACAATTTCGGCATGGACAGAGGCGATCTGGTCGTCGCGGAAGCATTCGCGGATCAGGGACCTACGCTCAAACGCATGAACCCCGTTTCCAAGGGCAGAGCGCATTCCATTCTGAAAAGAACCAGCCACATCACGGTCATTCTTGACGTGCAGAGTAAGTAAGGAGAATTGTCATGGGACAGAAAGTTAATCCACACGGTCTGAGAGTCGGCGTCATCAAAGGCTGGGACACCCAGTGGTATGCCGATAAAAAGGATTTCGGCAAGAACCTGAAAGAAGACTACGAAATCCGTAAATTCATCAAAAACAAGTACTATGCGGCAGCGATCAGCAAGATCCTGATCGAGCGTGCTGCAAACAGGATCGTCGTGACCGTCTGCACGGGCAAGCCGGGCGTTCTGATCGGCAAAGCGGGCGCGGAAATCGAAGTGATCAAGAAAGACCTTTCCAAACTCACGAAAGGCAAGAACATCGTCATCAACGTGACGGAAGTGCGCAAACCCGACGGCGACGCGCAGCTGGTAGCGGAAGGCGTTGCACAGCAGCTGGAAAAACGTATGTCTTTCCGCCGCGCAATGAAACAGGCGATCGGCAAAGCGATGCGTTCGGGCGTAAAGGGCGTCAAAATGATGGTTTCCGGCCGTCTGGACGGCGCCGAGATCGCACGTTGCGAGCAGTATCATGAAGGATCCATCCCTCTGCAGACGCTGCGCGCGGACATCGATTACGGTTTTGCGGAAGCGCACACGACTTTCGGTATGATCGGCGTCAAAGTCTGGATCTACAAAGGCGAAGTGCTCAGAGCAAAGGCGCGTGAAGGAGGGGATAAGTAATTATGTTGATCCCGAAGAGAGTCAAGAGAAGAAAACAGCACCGCGGCAACATCAAGGGCCAGGCGCATAAAGGCAATAAAGTGGCTTACGGCGAATACGGACTGGTCGCTGTCGAGGGCGCACGCATCACGTCGCGCCAGATCGAAGCAGCTCGTATCGCCATGACGAGATTCATCAAACGTGGCGGCCAGGTTTGGATCGACATCTTCCCGCACAAACCGATCACGCGGCACCCTGCCGAATCCCGTATGGGTTCCGGTAAAGGTGCGGTGGAATACTGGGTTGCGGTCGTGAAACCGGGCAGAGTCCTGTTTGAAATGGCGGGCGTTCCGGAAGATGCGGCGCGCGAAGCAATGCGCCTTGCAGGACACAAATTGCCCATCAAGACGAAATTCATGGCCAAAGGTCAGGCAAATCCCGTAACGGGCGAACTGCCGGAAGGCGGCGAAAAAATTACAGAAGGCGGTGAAGGTTAATGAAAGGGAAAGAACTTCACAACATGACAGACGAGGAGCTGAAAAATAAGCTCAGCGAGCTGAAAACGCAGCTTTTCAACCTCCGTTTCCGTCATGCGTCGGGCCAGCTCGACAATCCGATGACGATAGCGTCCTGCAAGAAGGACATCGCGCGCGTTAACACCGTGATCCGCGAGAGAGAGATCAAGGCGAGAGGTTAATCAATCATGGAAAGAAATTTAAGAAAAGAAAGAGTCGGGCTTGTCGTTTCCGACAAAATGGATAAGACGGTCGTCGTAGCGATCGTTGACAAGAGCAAACACCCTCTCTATAAGAAGACCATCACCAAGACGAAGAAAGTCAAGGCGCACGACGAAGCGAACGAATGTGTCGTCGGCGACAAGGTCCGCATCGTCGAGACGAGAAAGCTTTCCAAGGACAAGAACTGGAGAGTTGCCGAGATCGTCGAGAAAGCGAAGTAATAATATAAGGAGAGAAAGAGCCATATGATACAACCACAGACAAGGCTTAAAGCGGCGGATAACTCCGGTGCGAAAGAGCTCATGTGCATCAGGGTTCTGGGCGGTTCGTTCAGAAAGAGCGGCAACATCGGCGACGTGATCATCGCGAGCGTCAAAACCGCAACTCCCGGCGGCGCCGTAAAGAAAGGCGAAGTCGTAAAGGCAGTCATCGTCAGAACCAGCAAGGGCATTCGCAGAGCAGACGGAACGTATATCCGTTTCGACGACAATGCAGCCGTCATCATAGATAACCAGAAGCAGCCGAGGGGCACGCGTATTTTCGGGCCCATCGCGAGAGAACTGAGAGATAAGGACTATATGCGTATTATCTCCCTTGCTCCCGAAGTGCTGTAAGGAGGCCGGACAATGAACGTTAAATTGAATGATACGGTCGTCGTACTCACGGGCAAAGACAAAGGCAAAACGGGCAAAGTGGTCGCCACTTCCCCCAAAGCCGGCCGCGTAACCGTGCAGGGCGTCAACCTCCAGAAAAGACATCAGAAAGCGAGAAAGGCGAATGCGGTTTCGCAGATCGTGGAGCGTGAAGGCGCGATCGACGCGTCCAACGTCATGGTCATCTGCGATGCCTGCGGCAAAGCCACCCGCGTAAAACACTCGTTCGTCGAACAGGACGGCAAAATGAAGAAAGTCCGCGTCTGCAAGTGCGGAGCCGTTCTCGATAAGGTTTACAAGAAACAGGCGAAGACCGCTGCGAAAGCGGAAGAAGCGCCCAAGAAGAGAACGAGAAAGCGTACCGCAAAGAAAGAAGAAGCGGTCGAAGAGAAGAAGGACTGAGGCGAGGTAATTTCCAATGGCAGAAAAAGAAAAGAACAGAGTCCGGGCGGCTTACGAAACGGAAGTAGTTCCCTATCTCGTCAAGAAGTTCGGCTATAAAAACATCAACGAAGTACCGAAACTCGTGAAAATCGTCATCAACTCCGGTCTGGGCGACATCAAGGACAACGCGAAGAGCGTTCAGATCGCGCACGACGAACTGAAAGCGATCTCGGGCCAGAAGCCCGTTATCACGAAGGCGAAGAAATCCGTCGCGAACTTCAAAGTCCGCGAGGGGATGAACGTCGGACTGAAAGTGACGCTTCGTCAGGACAGAATGTACGAGTTTTACGATAAGTTCGTATCCATCGCGCTTCCCAGAATGCGCGACTTCCGCGGCGTATCCGCGAACTCCTTCGACGGCAGGGGCAACTATGCTCTGGGCGTTAAGGAACAGCTGATTTTCCCTGAAATCGAATATG